>JACCXE010000038.1 GCA_013697265.1 Actinomycetota bacterium
GAACGAATCGCGGCGGCCCGGCCCCGCAGTTCACCGGGTACTACGTCGGAGGTGAGCGCTTCGCTCGGAGCGACCGGGGCGGTCATAAACATGCTGCCGAAGAACAACAGCACGGCGGCCAGCGGCAGCGAGTTCGTGAGAAATGCAGGCAGGAAGAACGCGCTGGCCAACACCGAGGCGACTGCTGTGACGTAGACCCGTGCGTTCAACACGCCGCGGCGCAGGAGCCAGTCCGCCAGTTCGCCCCCACCGATCAGCCCGATCGCCGCGCCGCCACCGATCGCGGGAACGAACGCGCCGGCCTTGGTGGCCGAGAGATCGAACGCCTGCTTGAAAAAGTCGATGCCCCACACGGCGAGTGCGCTGGTGAGAAAGCCGGAGATGGTCAAGGCCATAAGGCCGAACCACATCGAGCGGATCTTCATGAGCTCGCGCATCACGTCCATCCACGAGGCGTCGTCATAGGCTAGGTCCGACGTGCGGACCGGTGTCGCCGGCACTGCAAAATCGGGCAGCAAGCCGAGCGCGCCGTCGGCTTCGATGTGTTCGAACTCATGAAACTCGCGGTCTTGCGCGCCGCGCACCGGTTCGGGCAGGCGCGTCATCAGGAACACGACCAGCAGACCGAACGGGATCCACATCCAGAACGCGGCCCGCCAGCCATAGGTGTCGACGAGCACACCCGAGAGGCCGACGCCGACCAGACCACCGACGGCGCCGCCCATTTGGTAGCGGCCCATCATGCGGGCGCGGGTGGCGACCGGATAGAAGTCCGACATCAGCGAAAAGCTGGCCGGGCCGTTGGCTTCCACTGCGCCGACACCCAGCCGGCTGACGAACAGGAACGCGAACCCGGGCGCGATCGCGCCCAAGCCCATGCAGCTGGTCCAGATGACCATTGCGATCACCAGCAGGGTGCCGCGCTTCCACCGGTCGGCCAGCGCGCCGATCGGTATGCCGCCTATCACGCCCACGAGCACCATCGCCGCGGCGAGGGCGCCGAGCATGGTGTCGCTCACACCGAAGTCGGAGCGGATGCCGTCGAAGGCTTGCGCCAGCGAGAGGCGCTCGCCCTGTTCGAGCATGAGAGTGGAAGCGAGCGCGATGACGGGGAAGGCCCCATACTTCACCGCGCGCGTGGTCTCGACGGCCACGCTCTAGTCGTTCGGCAATTCGGCGACTACCTCGGCCTTGGCCATGACCGCGTCGTCCTGGTTGCGCAGCTCGACCTTGACCTTCACCTTGTGCTTGCGCCTGCGCTCGACGAACTTGTCGACCACCTCGCCCGAGAGGAACGTGGCGTCGCCGGTGAACGCGGGGTTGCGATACTGCGCGGTAGACGACGAGAGCTCGCCCCACTCGCCGGCCCACGCGGCGACGTAGTCGAGGATCCACGCCCCCATGGATGCGCCGTAGCCGTAGCCGCGCGGCATGCCGACATGCTGTGCCCATTTCGGTTGCAGGTGGCCCCGCGATGGCCCGTAGTACGCGCCGTCGGTCAGTTCAGGGTTGGTGCGTTCCATTCGCCGGTCGCCCTCGAAGCCCGCCATCTCCTTCGTATATCCAAGCTCCTCGGCCCGCACAGTGGTCGGCCCCTTCGCCGTCGCGCCCCAGGTAGTCATGGGGTAAGCCCGCCACTCGGTGGTGAAGCTGGCCAGGCTGTGGGGCCCGAGGATGTTCTCGGCTAGCTGGTCGCCCACTTTCACGCTGTCCCACAGACGCTTGTCGTGCTTGAGGGACTGGATCTGGTCGATGAAGCCGAGCTTGCGCTCTTCGAGTTGCGCCAGCTGGTCCTCGGTCCACTCCGGGTCCTTCGGCTCGGAGAACAGCTCCTTCTCTTTCGCGTCGCGCACCTGGTAACGGATCGCTGTCGAGCGCTGCATAGCGACGCGTTCACCGCGCTGATTGATGTAAATCGTGTCGCCCCGCTGGAAGCAGGTCGGGCCCGCGAAGCTCGTGTTGGTGACCTTGTAGTCATACGGCATGCGGTGACAGACGAGGTGGTCGCCCGGGTAGATGCGCGGCCCGAAGAACCACCAGTCGTCGCCGCCGAAGATCAGGTGCGAGTTCGGGATCTTGCCCACCTGCGCGGGTGAACAGCCGTGGCTGGTGTCGGTCGCGACGGTGAAGCTCTGCGGCGCAACCAGCCCCCCGAAGCGCGACTCGACCGCCCACTTCTCGTCGTAGTGCAACGGGTTCGGGTAGTGCATGCCCTGCACCCACCGTCGGATGTCGTTGGTGGCGACGGGTTCCTTCAGCTCGCCCGGCTCCATGGGCACGCCCATGTACTGGTCGAGGTCACTTGCGTCGAGTTCGTCAGTCACTCTGTTTCCATTCGCTTCGTAACGAGCGCGACGAGCTCTTCGTCGCGCACCTTCGTGTCGCTGGCGGTCATGGGGATGTCTCCGTCGGCGAAGAACAAGACGCGCTTGGGCACCTTGTAAGACGCGACGCGTCCCTTGAGGAAGGACTGGATGTCTGCTTCGGTGGCCCGCGCGCCGTCTTTGAGCGTGACGCAGGCGACCACAATTTCACCGAGACGCTCGTCGGGCATGCCCACGATGCGGGCCAGCTTCACCGGCGCGCAGGCCCGCAACTCGACTTCGAGTTCGGCCGGCGACACGTTGGCGCCGCCGGTCTTGATCATCTCGGTGCGTCGACCGGCGAAGTGCACGTTGCCGTCGTCGTCGACGAAGCCGTTGTCGCCGGTGTGGAAGAAGCCGTCGGCGTCGAAGCACTCAGCCGGCGTCTTGCCCACGTAGTGCTTCATCAGCGTGGGCCCTTTGATCGCGATCTCGTCGTCGACGATGCGCAACTCGTTGCCGGGCATCACCCGCCCGATGCTGGCCTTCATCGCTTCGCGTCCGGCGTCGGCCGGGTGGGCCACGAAGAACGCGCACGTCTCGCTGAGGCCGTAGCCCACGGGCGACTGCCAGGCCGGGTCGCCGTCTACCTTCGGGTGACGGGCGAACGCGCTCTTGCCGAACACCTGCTTCAACGAGGACAGATCGGTGTTGGCCCAGTCGGGGTGTTCTTCGAGGGCGGCGGTCTGATGGGGCAGCGCGTAGGGCTCGGTGACGCGCTCGCGGGCCATGAGCTTGAGCGCGACGCCCGGTTCGAATGACTCTTGCATCACCCACGTGCCACCCGCCGCGAGGGTGGCGCCCATCGCGGTGTTGAGCCCGGCCGTCCAGAACAGGGGCAACGCCGTCCACATGCGCGTTTCGGTTCCGCGCTTATAGAGCTGGCTCTGCAACCAGAACTGCAGCGTCGGCGCCCGATGGCTGTGCACCATGCCCTTGGGCGTGCTCGTGGTGCCGCTGCTGTAGATGATCAGCCCGTCGTCGTCGGGCGAGGTGATGAACACCTTGTCGGTAACGTCGTGGTCGCACACGCCTTCACCCGCGGCGATG
>JACCXE010000073.1 GCA_013697265.1 Actinomycetota bacterium
TACCCGTCCGGGAGTCTTGTGCTTCCGTCGTCGTCATGGGTGTCAACCTCTCGCGATCTTGACCAACCGGTCAAGTTTCTCAGAATCAAGCTGCGGAAGCACATCGAGTGCGCCGAAGTTGTCCACGACTTGCTCGGGGCGGCTGGCGCCGGTGATAACTGTCGAAACGTGCTCGTTGGCCGCGCACCACGCAATGGAAAGCTGGGCCAACGTGCAACCGAGTTCGTCGGCCACATCGCGCATCTGCTTGACCTTCTCGTTCGAGGTCGGGTCCTTCAACATCCCCTGGAGCCACTCGTAGCCGGGCAGCGCGCCCCGGCTGTCGTCGGGGATCGTGCCGTCGATGTATTTGCCGGTGAGCAACCCGCTGGCGAGCGGCGACCACGTGGTGAGGCCGAGGCCGACGTCCTCATAGAGCCGCGAGTACTCGCGCTCGACCCTCTTACGCTCGAACAGGTTGTACTGCGGCTGCTCCATCACCGGCTTGTGCAGGTTGCGCTTGTCGGCGATCTCCCAGGCGGCGCGGATCTCGTCGGCCGTCCATTCCGACGTGCCCCAGTACAACGCCTTGCCCGAGTCGATGATGTCGCTCATGGCCCACACCGTCTCTTCGATCGGCGTGTTCGGGTCGGCGCGGTGGCAGAAGATGAGGTCGAGGAAGTCGAGACCGAAGCGTTGGAGGGACCCGTCGATCGCTTGCATCAGATACTTGCGGTTCAACGTATTGCGCCGGTTCGGGCCGTCGTTGAGGCCCCAGAAAAACTTCGACGACACGACGTACGCGTCTCGGTCCCAGCCCAGCTGCGCGAACGCTTTGCCCATGATCGTTTCGGACTCGCCGCCTGCGTAGGCCTCGGCGTTGTCGTAGAAGTTGCAACCGAACTCGTGCGCCGTAGCGAGGCAGTCGACGGCCTTACCCACGTCGATCTGCGGACCGAAGCTCACCCACGAGCCGAAGGAAAGAACAGACACCTGCAAACCAGACCGGCCCAGCCGGCGATACGTCATCTCAGCCATGCATGTTCTCTAGCACGGGTTAAGCACGGCTGATGAGGCTGCGCAGCCGCGCGACGCGCGGGTACATCGTCGGCCCACGGAGGGCGACAAGCTGTTCCTCTATATAGGCAACGTCGAGCGATGGTCGC
Source organism: Actinomycetota bacterium (assembly GCA_013697265.1). GTDB lineage: Bacteria > Actinomycetota > Acidimicrobiia > Acidimicrobiales > JACCXE01 > JACCXE01. Next base: position 1,146 of record JACCXE010000073.1, read on the forward strand.
GCGTCGACAACGGCAGCGAGGTCGATCCAGTCCTTCGGCCGCGCAAATGAGAGTTTGAATATGCAGAGGTCTTCCGCCGAGAGGAACGGCAGGACGTCGTCGGCCCGACCGAACGGATGCGTCGTGACGCGTTGCTCGATCAGCACGTATTCGTCGCTCAATGACAAGAACACGTCGACCGGAAACGGCGTGACGGGATGACGAAAGCGAACGCCGGCGATCGGTAGATGGTCATTGGCCTCCGGCACGAAATCCAGCGTCGCTAGCGCGGTGGACACCCGCTTGAGATCGGCGAGCGGGGCAAACACATTCACGTCGATATCGATCGTCGTTCGGGGTTGGGCGACGTAGGTCAACGCCAGCGCGCCGCCAAACGCGTGGGGGAGACCATGTGCATCGAGAGTGGTGTGCACACCGATGACGAGCTCGACGAGGTCCATTAGTCCTGGCGCTGCATCGCGGCGGCGAGATCAACGAGCGCGGCGAACATCAGGGCACGGGTTCGATCGTCCGTGTCGGCCGTCACCGCGGGAGACTCGGCAACGTCGCCGGGCAAGTCGTCGGGCGACGCCGGCAACGGAATTATCTTGTCGCCGGCTCGGGCGACGACCTCGTAGCCACAGCTCATCAGCAGCTGGTGAAGGGTCGACGCAGACGGCTGACGCCTGCCCGTCTCAATCGCGGAGATGTTCGTCTGCTCGACGCCAGATATCTCAGCGAGCTGCATCTGGGTCAGATTGCGCGACAACCGCGCTCGCCGCACCACCTCGCCGTACACCGCTTTAGTATATCGAGAACGATCTATCAGGCGGAAGCGAGATCGGTGTGCGTGAAGTCGTCGCCGACAAACAGCAGCGGTTCGTTCGCGAGTCGGGCAACGGCGTACGTCATGCAGTCACCCATGTTGAGCGCGGCGCGGTGGCGACCACGACCAAATCGGTTGAACGCACGGACAGCTTCCCGCCAGTGATACTCGCCGAACGCGATTTCGAGGATGCCGAGCGTGCGCAGGAGGTCGTCGGCCAGCGGGCGGGCATCGCGACCGAGCCGAGCGCTGAGCACTATTCCCAATTCGACGAGTGTTGGCGCGCCAACTGCCGCAGGCAGCGCGTCGTTCGTGATGAGGTCGAAGAGACGATCGTGTCCGGACTCTTCGAGGACTATCGCGACGAGCGCCGAGGTGTCGACGATCACACGCCGTCGGGCCCGAACCCGAGGATCTCGTCTTCCTCAGCCCGTGTCAGTCGGCGCCCGCGTTCCGACGGGGGAATCGTGGGCCAGACCTCTTCCTTTAGGAATCGAAGGGCGATAGCTCGCCGGTCCTCGGCTGTGACCTGGCGCGACAACCGTTGGTGCCGTTCTTCCAGCGATCGACGGATCGCTTCAGTTTTCGTTTCGCCCGTCAGGCGAGCCACCTCAGCCGCGAGCAGTTCCACACGCGGGTTCTTAATGTTCAGCGCCATGTCGGGATCATAGCTCGGATTACACCTATCTATCTTTTTTCTACCGCGCACCTATGCCGAAATTCGGTTAGAAAGCGCGTCGTGGCCCTGATCTCGTACCCCGCTCGTCTTGCTGTGCTCGTCGCCGAAGCGCCCGACCGGCCCGCGGCGACCTGCGGCGCGGTCACCCTGTCTCGCGCCCAACTCGAAGAGCGGGCCGACACGTTCGCTCGGCACCTGCGTTCGGTCGGCGTGGGCGAAGGCGACATGGTCACGATGGCGCTGCCCAACGCCCCTGAGTGGTTCGTCGCCACGATCGCCTGCTGGAAGCTCGGCGCGATCCCCCAACCCGTCAGCCCCCGTCTCCCAGCGCGCGAACTCACCGCGATCGTCGAGTTGGCCAACCCGCCCGTGGTGCTCGGCACCGCGTCGACCGAAGGCGCCGGTGACCGACCGCTGCTGGAGGTGGCCGAGTGGCTCGCGGCGCACCCGAACCCTTCGGATGAAACCGACCCGTTGCCCGACGTCGTGAGCAAGGCGTGGAAGGCGCCCACGTCGGGCGGCTCCACCGGGCGCCCGAAGCTGATCGTGTCAGGCGACCCGGCGTCGATGGACCCCGACCTCGGCGCGATGTTGGGCCACTCGCGCGACGGTGTGCTCGTGATGCCGGGCCCGCTGTATCACAACGGTCCGTTGATCTGGTCGTGTCACGGGTTGCTGCACGGCAACCACGTCGTGGTGTTGCCGAAGTTCGACGCAACCGAAACCCTCGAGGCGATCCAGCGCTACCAGGCCGACATCATCTACCTCGTCCCCACGATGATGAAGCGGATCTGGCGGCTGCCCACCGAGGAACGCGAGAGCTACGACATGTCGTCGTTGCGCATCGTGTGGCACCTCGCCGAGCCCTGCCCCGAGTGGCTAAAGCAGGCCTGGATCGACTGGCTCGGCCCCGAGAAAATCGTCGAGCTCTACGGCGGCACCGAGGGCCAACTGGCGTGCGTGATCAGCGGCGTCGAGTGGCTCGAACACCGCGGGTCGGTCGGCCGGCCGATGACGGGCGAGATCATGATCTGCGACGAAG
>JACCXE010000083.1 GCA_013697265.1 Actinomycetota bacterium
GACCAATGTTGCGCCCGACGGGATGCCACTGCGCGGAGTGGCGACGAACCACAAGTTCCGAACTGTCGTTGCTCCCGTTGTCGATGACGAGCGTCTCAACCGGCGAAAGAGTCTGGGACGCGATCGATTCGAGCAGTTGATCGAGGTGCGCCGAGCCGTTCAGGTTGACCGTGACTAATGAGATGGAGGCGTTCATGACGGACGGCGGCTTGACGCTAAGCGATCGGAGGGTTGATCTTTGCGTACAACAGCTGTGTGAGCTTCGGCCAGCGAGCGACAACGTCCTCGCGAGTCGCATCGATCAGGTCGACGGATCGAAAGAGTTGCCGCTTGCCCCGTGAGAGGTCGGCCTTGGCGAAAACGTAGAGCCCGGGCCACGGAAGGCGTTGAAAACCAAGGCCGCGCACTCGGTTCAGCACGCCCAGCCGGTACGGAAGGATGTGCTCAGGGTTATCCGCGTCACGACCGAACGCGATGTTCAAGACGAGCAACCCCCCGGGCCTGAGCCAGGTTCGCATCTCGGCGATCTGCTCGACCGGGTTGGGAAGATGTTCCAAGACGTCGAAGCTGACCACCGCATCAAAGCTCTCCGCCGCCGGTGACTCGCGCTCCAAGTCGAGCAATTTCACAGGCAGCTTGCGCTTAGCGAAGCGTTGGGCCGCGAAGGCGCGAGCGGGCTCGGAAATGTCTCCTGCGGTCACGTCGAAGCCGTGACGGGCGAGCAGGATCGCAGTGGATCCAATTCCGTGACCGAACTCGAAGACGTCCGGCCCGACGCCAAACTGGTTTAGGCATTGGAGGCCGCTCACACTGTGGAGTGCGTATCGGTCCGGCAGCAACGAGTGCCAGTAGGCGGACGTGAGTAGACCGCTCGTCTGTTGGCCGTAGTAGTGCGTGAGCTTTGCCGGGTCCGGATGCTGGGGCAGGTCGTGAGCCATTTGTCTGGCGCGGTCGTTCCACGCCGCCTCCAACAGCTCTCGCGTGCCCTCGAGCGGGCGATCGAGAAAGGTGGCGATCTCGGAGCAAAGCGATTCGATCAACGAGGAATACGCCGGCAGAAGCACGGCGTCTTCCCAGATCTTTTGTGCGAACGGTCCGTACGTAACTGCCACTTGCACCTTCATATTCGGGCGACAAACGGCGACGTCATCGCATGCTCACAATTGCACGTCTGCCTACCCTTCAGTGATGACGGCCGCCGAGTCAAGCCTCTTGGCGACCTCAGTCATGTTCAGCCGATCGAGCGCTAGCCCGCAATGACCGACATTGAACCGCGTGCCCTTGCCCGCAGTATTCAATGGTCGGCGATCGGTGCGGTCGCGGTGCGAATAGTGGGTGGGGGCCGGAGTCTCGTTCTCGCCCGATTCGCCGGGCCCGAGAACCTGGGCATCCTGGCCGCAGTTGTGGCGTTCTCCGGCGCAGCCGCCTTGATCAGCGACTCGGGCCTCAGGAGTTATCTCATACACCTCGGGCCCGAGGCACACCGCGAGAGGTCTGCGACATTTCGGGTGGCACTCGCGACGGGAGTCGTCGCAGCGGTCGCCTTGGCCCTGTCCGCGCCCGCGTTGTCGCGGCTGTACCACGACGAACGAGTGATTCCCGTCGCGTTCGCGATGGCTTTTACCGTCATCGCGCCAGCATTGGTAGCCGTGCCGAGTGCGATGATGCGGCTCGACTTTCGATTTCGCGACCTTGGGCTTGCGCAACTCGGCGGCGAAATTGTGGCGACCGGGGTCGGAATCAGCGTCGCGCTGTCAGGCCACGGTCTTGCAGCGCTCGTCGCGGCATCCATCTCCGCACAGGTGGTGGGCGCCGGCCTCCTGTTGCTCTTCTACCAGCGAGGCCGGTCGAGCCGCGACGAGGCCGCGATCAGCGAGGGACCTAGCCGTGGATGGAGACAAGCAGCGACGTATGGCGCGACTGTCTCGGCCGGCGGACTGCTTTGGGTGCTCGCCCTTCAGGGGGACAACGTCGCGATCGGCCATCTCCTGGGCCCGCGCGCCCTCGGTCTCTACGCGTTCGCCTTCTCGTACGGCACGATGCCGGGCGCGCTGGTGGCCGCGGTCGTCGGTGACGTAGCCGCCCCGGCGATGGCGTTAGCAGCCAAACATCGGCTGACTCTGTACCGAGACTTGGCCGCGGTCTCCGCGATCCTGCTGGCACCAATCACAGCCACCGCGTTTGTGTTCGCCGCACCCGCCGTCAGGGTTGTCCTCGGTGAGGAGTGGATACGCGCGATACGGCCCCTGCAAGTAATGCTGCTGCTCGGGTTCGTGCGAGCGGTATTCCCGACCTCGTCGCTTCTTCGCGCCCTCGGGCGCGTGCGCGTAGAACCGGCGATTGGGCTAGTCGGAGGGCCACTAACGGTTGCGGCCGCCGTGTTACTGGCACGGCACGGACTGGCGGCGGTTGCGATCGGCGTCACTGTCGTCGCCGTAGCCGGTGAACTCGCCGCCGCTTTCATCGTCTCGGACGCGGAGCCGGCGTCGCGGCGGAGGGTTCTGTTGGCCCCGGTCTTTCCGGCACTTGTCAGCGCCGGAATCGCTGCGGTGATCTTTGTCACCGTGCGCCACTTCCACATAGCCGACGCCGCGCAACTCGTGGTTGCCGCGCCATTGGCCCTAGGCCTCTCCCTCGGGGCTGTGCTCACACCCGAGCGGAATCGCGCGCTCGCGCGCACCCATATCGTCGGAAGCCAACGTGGCTGACCACAGACCGACCGTCGTCGTGCTCTCGCATTGGCCTTGGGACACTCATTTTTGGCAGTTCAACAAACAGGTCGGCTTGCGCCTGGCCGAGCTTGGTCACCAGGTGCTCTGGGTCGACGACCGCTTGCGAATGCGCCGAGATGGCTTCGTCTCGTGGATGCGCGGATTTCCCTTCGGCCGTGTCACAACTGCCGAAAAGATGCGTCGACTCCAACCCTGGAGTGTTTCTGGGTTGCGGCTTGGCGAGCGAAACCCGGTGCCTTCGGCGGTCACGGCGGCGCAGATTCGTCGCTACCTACGGCGGCTTCGACTTGCTGGTGAAGTAGTGCTCGTTTACTCGCCGGACGAAAATGCGATCGCTCGCCGGCTTGAACCAAGCCAGCTCGTGTTCTGGACCGGAGACGACACGACGCTGCCGAATGAGGACTGGCTGGTTGATCGAGCGGACACCATCCTTGCGCTGTCTGCGCCCACTTACGCGGAGATGGCACAGCGGGCGCCGGGTCGTACGTTTCGTGTTCCGACGGGAGTCCCTTTCGACATGTTCGTCGAGGCTGCGGACGAGAAGACTTGCCCGCCCGAGATGGTCGGGCTGCCTCGCCCGATATTTGGCTTCGCCGGAAACATCACCGCAGACCGGATTGACTTCGCCATAGTCCGCGAGCTGGCCAACTCGTTTCCTCACGGGACCGTCGCGTTCGTGGGCCCGTGTGAGCAAGCGACCCTCGACTGGTTTCCGCCCAATGTCGTGTTCATTGCCGAACAGCCCTACGCCGAGATACCGCGGTTCATGGCCCAGTTCGACGTGGGGATCGCGCCGTATCTCCACACGCGATTCAACGAACGCAGCAGCCCTCTCAAGGTTCACGAATACTTCGCCGTTGGGCTCCCAGTGGTTGGGACCGGGCTGTCGGCGTTGACCGAGTACGAAGAATTGGCGGTCATCGCCGAGACACCCGCCGAGTTCGCTGTCGCCGCTGGTGACGCCGCACGAACGCGCCACGATCCGGATCTCATCGACCGCCGCCGGGGTGCCGCGGCCGTAAACGGAGTCGATCGAATCGCCGAAACCGTAAGTTCGTTAATCAGTCGGTTGGCTCACTAAGCACGACGGCCAGTCTGCGGTAGCGAAGAGGGGCATACGCTGTCCGTTATGCCGACCAGTTATCTCATCACCGGCGGAGCCGGCTTCATCGGGTCACACCTCACCGACGCACTGCTCGCCCGCGGCGACCACGTGGTCGCATTGGACAATCTGTCAACCGGACGCTTGTCGAACTTGGACACCGCCGGTCGTCACCCGAACTTCCGTTTCGTGCAGGGGTCCGTGCTCGACGAGTTGATGGTGGACGAGTTGGCCCACCAGTGCGAGGTGATCGTGCACCTCGCCGCCGCGGTCGGAGTGAACCTCATCGTCGAACAGCCGCTGCGCTCGTTGACCACGAACATCCGCGGGTCCGAGATCGTTATCGAGGCCGCGCATCGGTATCGCCGCAAGATCCTCGTCGCGTCAACGTCGGAGATCTACGGCAAGAACTCGAGCGACGCGCTGGCCGAAACCGCGGATCGCATCCTCGGTTCGCCGACGGTTGCTCGATGGGCGTATTCGATCGCCAAGTCCGTCGACGAAGTGTTGGCCTACGCCTACCACAAGGAACGCGGACTGCCCACGATCGTCGTGCGCCTGTTCAACACGGTCGGCCCGCGCCAATCCCCCGCCTACGGCATGGTGATTCCGCGCTTCATCCAGCAGGCGATCGCCAACGCGCCGATCACCGTGTTCGGCGACGGCACCCAGACGCGCTGCTTCGGTCACGTCACCGACATCGTCGACGGCCTGCTGCGCCTGCTCGATCATCCCGACGCGATCGGTGATGTGTTCAACATCGGCGCGCAAGGTGAGATCTCGATGACCGATCTCGCCCACAAGGTGATCGCGAAGGTCGGCGCAACGTCGGCCGTCGAGCTCATCCCTTATGACATGGCGTATGAGGCGGGCTTCGAAGACATGACGCGCCGCGTGCCCAACACCACGAAGGTCGAGGCGCTCACCGGCTGGAAGGCGACGCGCTCGCTAGACAACATCCTCGACGAGACCATCGCCGAGATGCGCGTTACGACGCGTTCCTAGAACAGCGTCGGGTCGGGCGCGGGAACTTCTTCTTCGGGTTCGTGCACTCCCCACGGAAGGTGGTTCATGAACACCCAGGTGCGTCGGTGGATCGCGGTCGGCCCCATCCCCCGCAACGCGGTCTTGTGCCACGGGCACGGGTAGCCCTTGTTGCGTTCGAAGTCGTAGCCCGGGTAGTGCGGCGCCTCGGCCCGCATCATGCGGTCCCGCGTGACCTTGGCCAGGATCGAGGCGGCTGCGATCGACAGGCACCGGGCGTCGCCCTTGATCAGCTTGATGGTGCGGCCGTCGCCGACGAAGTCCCAGTTGCCGTCGAGCAGCACCTTGTCGACCGGCACGTTGAGCCCGTCGAGGCAACGCCTGGCCGCAAGCTTTTGCGCGGCCGACATGCCCAGCTCGTCGCACTCCTCGTGTGAGGCGTGGCCCACCGACCACGTGATGCACCACTCGGCGATCCGGTCGAAGAGCCGTTCGCGTTCCTTCTCGGTGAGCATCTTGGAGTCGCGCACCCGGTAGACGCGTTTGTCCTGGGGCAAGACGGCGGCGCCAACGCTAAGCGGGCCCGCCCACGCGCCACGGCCCACCTCGTCCATCCCGCACACGACGAGGCCCTCATCCCACAGGGGCCGTTCGTTGCGCAACGACGGCGGCGTCTTGCGGGACACGACGATCTTGCGGGACGCCACGGCCATCGCTCAGGAACCTACCGAAGAAATCCGGCCGCGGTGTCAACCAAATCCCCGCATCGAGCGTCAGTTGTGGTGATGATCTCGCTCGTGGAGCCCACAGCAGCCGACCAGCTGGTCGACCTGTACCGCGAGCACTACCGCCCGTTGGTCCGTATTGCCGCGCTCTTGCTCGACAACACGGCCAGCGCCGAGGAAGTGGTGCAGGACGCGTTCGTGCAGCTCCATCAGAAGTGGGACCGCGTGGTCGAACCGCACAAGCGGGTCGCCTACCTGCGCAGCGTCGTGATGAACGGCGCCCGGTCGCGGCTGCGGCGCCGGCTCGTGCGGCGCCGTCTCGACGTCGCCCAACCCGCAACGGCCGAGTCCGCCGAAACAGGTGCGCTGCGATCCGAGGGTCGCCGCGAGGTGCTCGACGCGTTGCGAGGGCTGCCCAATCGCCAACGCGAATGCCTCGTGCTGCGTTACTACTCCGAGTTGTCCGAAGCCGAGATCGCCGCCGCGCTCGGCATCTCGGCCGGGTCGGTAAAAACCCACACCCACCGGGGCATCGCCGCACTCGAACGCGCACTGGAGCCCACACGATGAGCACCGAAGACCGCCTCCGCAACGCGCTCAAGACGCGTGCGGCGACCGTGAACCCGTCAGACGACGGGTGGAACCGAATCGAGGCCCGTATGAACGCACCGCGCCGTTTCAACGCCAAGCGCATCACGACGCTGGCCGCCGCCGTCGCCGCAGCAGCCGCAGCCGCCGTGTTCGCAATCACGCAGAACGGCAACGGCACACCGATCGTGGCCGGCAACCCCGCCACGACTTCGACCACTGCGCCACCCGCTACCAGCACTACCAGCAGTACCAGCACTACCAGCACTACTGCGGCGTCGGTCAACTCGATACGGGGACCGAGCTACATCTACCCGTGGATTCCCGGCCCCGATAAAACCAGGTTCGACACGCCCACCGCGCTGGCCGAGGGCTTCGGCCGCGACTTCCTCGGCATGACCAACCCGACCGTTGGTGCGTATCGCAGCGGTGATGCCCACTCCGGCGAAATCGACATCCGCTCCACGCCCCGCGGCGTAGCTACCACGCTTCTCGTGCGGGAGGATGCGAACGGATGGAACGCGCTGGCGGCGTCGAGCCCGAACTTGGTGCTCGACAGGCCCACGACCTACGACGAGATTCGTTCCCCGGCCACCTTGCGCGGCAAGAGCGTGGCCTTCGAAGGCACCGTGCACGTCACCCTGCTCACGTGGGGCACCTCGATGCGCTGCGTCCCTGCTACCGACACGTGCGGGTCCGAGCCTCGGGTGCTGGCGAACTACATCTTCACCGGGCACGGCAGCGAGTTGACGCCGTTCGAAACAACGTTGAGGTTCGCACCCAACATCACCAAGACCGCGGTGCTGGTTCTCTGGACCGATTCCGCCGAAGACGGATCCTTGTTCGAAGCCACCGTGCGGCTGGTGCGCCTCGCTTCGTAGCCAAGACGCTTGCCATCGGCGCGTCGCAGGCGTTGACTTACACATCTGTGACGGATCCGGACGATGAGGCGCTTGAGCACGGAACGCGCGTAGAGGTCCGCCAACGCTTCGACGGGCGCTGGGCCCGTGGGTTCACGATCGAGCACGCCAGGGACGACGGTTACGTGGTGCGCCGGGATCTCGACGGCAGTGTGCTGCCCGAGCAATTCTCCGCCGCCGACATCCGCCACGAGCGCCGCAAGCGCAACATGTGGTGGGCCTAGGCGCTCACTGGTCTTTCAGGGCGGTGATGAAGTCCTCCACCGGGATCGCCGTGAGCGTCAGGGTCTTCAGGGTGCCGCGCGAGGCCAGTTTCATGGCGACGCGAGCCATGGCTTTTTCGTCGGGCGCTTCGATGATGTTGATGAAGTCGTACTGGCCGAGCGTGGCGTATTGACTGATCACCTTCACCCCCATTGCCTCGACCTCTTGCTTTACCTCGCGGATGCGCTCGGGCTGGTCGACGACCCGCGCCGCTCCGTCGGGTCCGAGGGTTGAGAGCATGATGAAAGTCGGCACGTCGTCCACCGTACGGCATGCATAACGGGCGAACACGAACAACAATGACGGGATGGTCGCTCGACGGGTCAACGTCGTCCCGCACACCCACTGGGACCGCGAGTGGTATTCGCCGTACCAAAAGTTCCGCATGCGGTTGGTCGACATGCTCGACGCGTTCCTGCCCGCACTCGACGCCGACCCGTCCTACAGCCACTTCTTGCTGGACGGACAGATGGCGGTGGTCGACGACTACCTCGAGGTTCGGCCCGAGGCCGCTCCGGTGTTGCAGCGCCTGGCCCGTGAGGGCCGCGTGGCGATGGGCCCGTGGTACACGCTGCCCGACGAGTTCCTCGTGTCGGGTGAAACCATCATCCGCAACCTCCAAGCTGGCATCGCACGGGCCACCGAGTTCGGCGGCGCTATGGAGGTCGGCTATCTGCCCGACATGTTCGGCCACATCTCGCAGATGCCCCAGATCTTTCGGCTGTTCGGCTTCCAGCACGCAGTGGTGTGGCGGGGCGTGCCCAACGCGGTCGACCGCACCGCGTTCTTGTGGTCGTCACCCAACGGGTCGACGGTGCGAGCCGAGTATTTGTGGCGGGGCTACGGCAACGGGTCGGGCGTCAGCAAAGACCCGAAGGAACTCATCGACCGGCTGATCGCATACGAAGAACTCACCCACGCGGCGATGGACGGACGCAACCCCACGGCGCCCGCGCCCATGCTTTGGATGAACGGCACCGACCATCAGCCGCCCCAGCCCTGGCTCGGCCAGGTGGTGGCCGAGGTGAACGACGCACAAAGCGACTTCAAGCTGGTCATCACGACGCTGGCCAAGCACCTCAAGAGCGGGCCAACCAAAGACCTACCGAAGTGGACCGGCGAACTGCGCTCGGGGGGGCGGGCCAACCTGCTCATGGGCGTCACGTCCAACCGCACCGACGTGCGCATCGCGGCCGCCCACGCCGAGCGGGCCCTGGAACGCCGGGCCGAGCCGTTCTCGGCGCTGTTCTTGCCGCCCGAGAAGTGGCCCGAGCGCCTCTTGCACCTGGCCTGGAAAGAGATGCTGCGCAACGCCGCGCACGATTCGATCTGCGCGTGCTCGCACGACGAGGTGGTGGACGCGGTGCTGGTGCGCTTCCAAGAGGCGCGCCAGATCGGCGAAGGCCTCGCCTACCAAGGCTTGCGGGGCTTGGCCGGGCAATGCCCATCACCCGGCGCGATCGTGGTGAACCCGGCGGCGCGCACGCGCGGCGGACTGATCGAACTCGAGGTGCCGGGCGAAGGGCCGGCGCCGGGCGCGCAGGTGATCAGTGAACGCCC
>JACCXE010000102.1 GCA_013697265.1 Actinomycetota bacterium
ACATTCATCGATTCGCGACGATCGATTCGACCAACAACTGGGTGATGGATCAGGCCCGATCCGGGGCCCCAGACGGCTTGGTAGCGGTGGCCGCGGAGCAGACCGCGGGCCGGGGCCGGCTCGGCCGAAAATGGATCGCGCCAGCGGGCGGATCGTTGCTGATGAGCGTGCTGCTGCGCCCGACGTCGTTGCCGGCCGACCGGCTTCATTTGGCCACCGCGGCGGTTGCGATGGCCGGCGCCGACGCCCTCGGGCTGATCGCCGGAGTCACGCCGTCGCTCAAGTGGCCGAACGACCTGCTGATCTCGGACAAGAAGGTCGCCGGGGTACTCACCGAGGTGGACGGACCCACCGAGAACGGCTCGATGGCCGTGGTCGTCGGCATAGGTATCAACTGCACGTGGCCCGATGACTTGCCGCCCGAGATCTCCGACATCGCGATCGCCGCGAATCACGCCGCGGGCCGGCCGGTCCACACCGAAGACGTGCTCGACTCGCTACTCGAGCACCTCGCCAACCGCCTCGACGCGGGCTGGAACACCATTGCCCGCGAGTACAACTCGCGGGTCGCCACGGTTGGCCGCGACGTGCGCGTCGAACTGGCCGACGAGTCGTTCACCGGCATGGCCGCCGAGGTCGAACACGACGGCGCCCTCATCGTGATCACCGACGCCGGCCCCCGCCGTGTCCTCGCCGGCGACGTGGTGCATCTTCGGCCCGCAAGCTTCGCTTGCTCGCCGAGCTCGAACCCCGCGACACGCAGTCTTGCCTCCGGACCGGCAAAGCCGGATCCTTCGGCGTGAGGCTCGGTGTGAACTGGTCCGCTAGGCGTTAGGCCTTGCGCGCTTCGGTGTAGGCGGCGTGGGCGACGGTCGTAATGGGGCCGGGGCCGTCCCAGGTGCCCACGCCGATCACTTCGCACACCGCTTGCACCTCGCGGGTGGTCGAGGTGACAAATACCTCGGTGGCGCGGCCCAGGTCGTCCATCGAGAAGAGGCGCTCGACCGCCCCGTAACAACCGATCACCACGCCGCGGGTTACGCCTGCGAGACACCCGGTGGACAGCGGCGGCGTGACGAGTTGGTCGCCGATCACGGCGAACAGGTTCGTGCCGGTGCCCTCGCACACGTTGCCCTGTGTGTCACAGAACAACGCCTCGTCCGCGCCGGCGTCGTGTGCGACGTGTAACGCGACGACGTTCTCGGCATACGACGTCGTCTTGAGCCCGGCCAACGCGCCGCGCTCGTTGCGGGGCCAGGGGACGGGCGCCAGCGTCGACGTCGGGGGCCAGGCGGCTTGGGGCGCGGCGGCCACGATCACGGTCGGAGTCGCACCGCCCCGGTCCGAGCCGCGCGGCCCGGCGCCGCCGGTGACGGTTATGCGAACGCGCATGGTGGCGCCCGCCGGGCCGGCGGAGTCGATCACCTCGCGCATCGCGACCATCAGGGCCGAGTCGTCGAACGGCACCTGCAGCGCGAGGCCCGCGGCTGACCCTCGCAGTCGGATCAGATGTTGGTCGGCGAAGGCCAACCCGGTGTCGGGGTACGACAGCAGCGTCTCGAACACACCGTCGCCAACGGTGAAGCCGTGGTCGAACACTGACAACGCCGCGACCGACGGATCGACCAGCGCGCCGTTTACCCACACAGATCCCGTCATCTTCTTCCCCGGACAGGCACCCGCAGGCCCTCGTTCGGCCTTATGAAACGACGCGGCTTTGCGACATCGCAAGTAGCCGCCTCGATAGCTCCCGGAGGTCTGCCGTTACCGATGCCGCAAAGCCGCGCCGTTTCTTCAGGCCGAACGCCTCCTCCGCAACTCGGGGCCCCTCGCTTCGCTCGCCCCAAGGCGGCCGTCCGGCGTGCTTTCATTGTGATGACGCTACCGAGAGCAGGCGGCGGGCCTTGAGTTCGGTCTCGGCCCACTCGCCCTCGGGTGTCGAGTCCCACGTGATGCCGCCCCCCGTGCCGAAATGAATCTGGTCGTCGGCCAACCAGAACGTACGGATGCCCACGTTCAGATCGCCCACGTTTCGCTCGGCGTCGACCCAACCGATGGCGCCGCAATACGGGCCCCGGGGGACAGGCTCGAGCGCGGCGATCATCTCGAGTGCGGCCAACTTGGGTGCGCCGGTGACCGACCCCGGGGGGAACGTCGCTTCGAACAACTCGGCCCAACCCGCACCGGCGCGCAGGCGACCGGTGACGGTCGACACCAGATGGAACAGGCCGGGATGCGGCTCGACCGCGCACAACGCCGGCACCTCCACCGAGCCGAACTCGCACGCCCGCCCGAGGTCGTTGCGCACCAGGTCGACGATCATCACGTTCTCGGCGTAGTCCTTGGCCAGGAAGCCATCGATGGTCGCCGCGGTGCCTTTGATCGGTTGCGAAATCACGACGTGGCCGTCGCGGCGCACAAACCGCTCGGGCGACGCCGACGCGACGTGCACGCCGTGATCGGGGAGACGCACGACGGCCGAATAGGGCGCCGGATTGCCATCGGCCAGCGCGGCGCCGAGGGCGGCCACGTCGGCGTTGGCGGCGACCGGCGCCGACAACACCCGGCACAGGTTCACTTGGTAGACGTCGCCGCGCGCGATCGCGTCGCGCACGGCCTCGACGCCTTTGGTGAAACCGTCCTCATCGAGCGATGACGTCCACTCGTCGCGTGTCGGCCCGACCCAGGGCTCGAACGGCCACGGCGACGCGGCGCGAACGTCTTCGAAACGGGCGCATACGACGTCGCCCTCGAATCCGGTGACGACCGCCCACACGCCAACGCCACCATCGAGCGCGGCAACGTCGGTCGTGACGTCGACGAGCCCGGTGAGGAGCTGTCCACCCACGACGGCGAGGGACGCGACCACATTGCCAGCGTACGATCGCCGTATGGACCTGGAGTTCAGCGACGAACAAGAGCAGTTCCGAAAGGTCGTACGCAACTTCGCCGAAGCTGAGATTGCGCCGAGCGCCGAGGCCTGGGACCGCGACCACTTCTTCCCGATCGACTGCGTGCACGCCATGGGCGCGCTGGGCCTGTTTGGCCTGCCGTTCCCCGAGGAATACGGCGGTTCGAACTCCGACTTCGCGACAATGTGCATCGCGATCGAAGAGATCGCCCGCGTCGATCAGAGCATGGCGATCACCCTCGAAGCAGGCGTCGGCCTCGGCGCCAACCCGATCTTCACCTTCGGGACCGAGGCCCAGCGCCAACAGTGGCTGCCCGACCTCATAGCCGGACGCAAGCTCGGCGGCTTCGGCCTCACCGAGCCCGACGCCGGTAGCGACGCCGGCGGAACCCGCACCACCGCCGCGCTCGACGAGGCGACCAACGAATGGGTGATCAACGGCGAGAAGGCCTTCATCACGAACTCCGGTTCGTCGATCACGTCGCTGGTAACGGTCACGGCCCGCACCGGCCCTGGCGAGATCAGCGCCATCATCGTGCCCGAGGGCACGCCCGGGTTCACCGTGCAGCCGTCGTACCGCAAGATGGGTTGGCACGCCTCGGACACCCATGGCCTCACGTTCAGTGACTGCCGGGTGCCGTCCGAGAACCTGCTCGGCGAGCGCGGCAAGGGTTTCCGCCAGTTCCTGGCCACGCTCGACGACGGACGCATCGCGATCGCCGCGCTCGCGGTCGGCGTGATTCAGGCGTGCCTTGAGCAGAGCGTCGAATACGCCAAGAACCGCAACGCGTTCGGCAAGCCCATCGGCGCCAACCAGGCGGTGGCCTTTGCGTGTTCGGACTTGGCGGTGATGGCAGACGCGGCGCGCGCCCTCACCTACAAGGCCGCATGGGCCAAAGACAACGGCCGCCCGTTCAAGGCCGAGGCCGCCGTTGCCAAGCTGTACGCGACCGAAAACGCGATCACTGCTACCCGCATGGCCACGCAAGTCTTCGGCGGCTACGGATTCATGGACGAGACGCCCGTCGCCCGCCACTACCGCGACGCAAAGATCCTCGAGATCGGCGAAGGCACCAGCGAGATCCAACGCCTAGTGATCGCCCGCCACCTCGGGCTGCCTCTTTAACCCGGGCGGGCACCCCGCAGGCCCGCTCCTCCGCAAGGTGGGGCCCCTCGCTGCGCTCGCCCCACCGCGGCCGTGGTCGCGTACTCATCATCGCTTCGTCGAGGTGGCGAGTTTCCAGTCGGCGTAGCCCTTTCGGGCGCGGCGGGCGGCGAAGAATTTGACGGCGGCCAGCGCGGCGACGTGGCCCCACTCACGGGGCGGGTACGCAACGAGGGTCTTGTAGATCGACGTCGCCTCCCGCGGCGGCGCAGCCATCGGCAGGCCGAGCTCGCGCATTTGCTGTTTGCCTGCCTCGGCCCGCACGCGCTGGCGCCAAAGGTCGCGCCAACGCGTCGGCAACTGCACCGTCGCGGTCGCAAGCGGCGTCTGCACAACCTGGCCCGTCGCGCTCAGCTGAGCGAACAGCCACGCGTCGTCGAGCAACACCTCGGTCGGCATCTCCAACGGCAACGCCGCGGTTCTAGCGGCGTAGAGCGTGCCCAGCAACCCGCCCCAGTCGAGGCGGTGGGGCACGAGCGCGATTTGTGCGACGAGCCCCTCGCCCACGTGCGCCTGCTTGGCCGCGGTGGCGACGACGCCCGGCGCGTCTAGTCCGTCGATCAGCGCGGGCAAGGCCCACTTGTTCACCGTGACGTCGGCGTCGACGAAGACGTGCACGTCACCCGGCTCGTCTCGAAGCGCAGTCCACGCCGCAGGCTTCGACGCCACGTTCAACAACCGCACCAAGGCCCGGCCCGGGTTGTCGCGCAGCGCGGCGGCGGCGGCGCCGTTGGCTGGGTCGTCGCCGTTGATGCACACCACGATCCGCCACGGCTCATCGAGTCGTTCCGCTGACTCGGCCAGCGACGTCACGGTCCGCGCAATTCCCGGCTCGTCGCGGTGGCAGGGCACGCCGATCACGATGCGACGCGTCAACGGGTTGCCGCCTTCCACGCCTCGCGGGCCTGGCCCCGGTGGCGGCCCAATCCGTACACCACCGTGCCGACCGCGCCGAACGTACGCCGGGCCAGGCGGCCGTCGTGCTTGTCGAGATACGTCGCGAGTGCGCGCGTCCGCAACGCCGCGGCCTCGTCGGCGTTGGTCGACGCGTCGACCGATACCCCACCGACGTGGTCGACGCGCACCGAGGGGTTGACCACGACCCGCTTTCCGGTCGACCGGATGCGGCGGCAAAAGTCGGCGTCTTCGGCGAACAAGAAGAAGCGTTCGTCGAAGCCGCCGATCGCGCGCACGATCGGCATAGGCACGACGGCGGCGGCCGTGTGCAACCAGTCCGCATCGACGAGTGAGGCCCCGTTTACTGCAGGTAGTCGAGGCCGCACCGGCTTGCTCAGCCGCGTCATACCGCGCAACGCGGCGCCGAGCGACAAGTCGTCTTCCACCATCGCTTGCGGCGCACCGTCCGCGCCGATTAACAGGGGACTGACGAGGCCGATGTTGGGTTCGTCGAGAGTCGCCACCAGCGCGTCGATCGAGCGGGCGGGCCACAACGTGTCGGGATTGGCGAACACGACGACATCCGCCGTCGTTGCGAGCGCGGCCACACCCTCGTTGTTGGCCCGGGCGTAACCCGCGTTCCCTCGGCGTCGGATTACGCGGTTGGCGCCCGCCCGCTCGGCGAGCTGCGCACTGGGGTCGTTCGACGCGTTGTCGACCACGACGATTTCGGCCCGTCCGGAATAGGCCGCTCGCAGCGAACGCACGCACGCCGCAATAGTGGAAGCGGAGCGGTACGTCACCAAGACGATGCCGACCGTCGCCATGGTCACGATGGTAGGGGGTGATCCTGTTCCGGCTGGGTTGGCCAAGTAGCCTGACGTCCTGCCATGGCGATACCCCCCGTCCCGGGCAAGAAACTCAACCGGGCCAAAGCCGCTCCGAAAAAGCAACCCCAACACTCCGCGTCGGCGAAGAAAAAGGCCGCGGCGAAGCAGGGTGCTGCGCGCAAGGTGCCCGTCAAGGCGACCTCTCGTGAGCGGGCCGAGACCGCGAAACAGTCGCCCAAGCCACGCCCGGTAACGCAGTCGCAGCCAAACGCGCGCAGAGTCCCGGTTCCGCCCGACAGTCCGATTCCCGTCGTGGCTGGCAAGGCGAAGAGGCACCACGCGCACAAGGGGCTGCACCGCGCCTTGATCGGTATGAACGTCTTTCTGGTGTTGTGCGTTGTGGCCACCGGCGGCGGCTATGCGTATTTGAAGTTTCGCCTCGGCCAGCTCGACCGCATCTCCATCGGCTGCGCGCTGCGCAACTGCGGCGCCGACGACCCCGACGAGCCTATGAACGTGCTGCTCGTCGGCTCCGACACCCGGGCGAACATCTCCAAAGCCGAGCAAGCCAAGTTCGGCAACGAGGCCGACGTCGGTGGCGAACGCACCGACACGATGATGGTGCTGCACGTCGACCCGAGGGCCGAGAAGGCGTCAATCCTCTCCATTCCGCGCGACCTCTACGTGCCGATCGCGGGCACGAGGATCACCGACCGGATCAACACCGCATTCGCGTTGGAGACCAACGCGCGCTCGACCGCAACGACTAGGTCGAAGGCCACGGCGACCACGAGCCTCGCCGGAGGCTCGACGATCCCGGCCTCGGCGATAAAGGATGGCGCCTCGCGCCTGATTGCCACCATCCGTCAGAACCTCGGCATCGAAATCGACCACTACATGGAGGTCGACTTCAACAGTTTCCGCTCGATCGTGAACGCGGTCGGAGGCGTCACCGTTCCGTTTCCGGCGCCGGCCCGCGACAAGTTGGCCGGCCTCGACGTGAAAACGGCGGGCTGCGTAGCTCTCAGCGGTGACCAAGCCCTGGCCTACGTGCGCAGCCGTCACTTCCAGTACTTCGAAAGCGGTCGCTGGCGAACGGACCCCACTGGTGACATCGGCCGCATCCAGCGGCAGCAAGACTTCATTCGGCGCATGCTGCGCAAGGCGATCAGCAAGGGTGCGCGTAATCCGATCAAGCTGAACTCGTTGATTAATGCCGGCGTGGGCAACGTGAAGCTTGACTCCGCGCTGTCGAGCAAAGACTTGTTCCGGATCGGTAAGCAGTTCAAGTCGCTGGCGCCCGAAGCGGTCGACATGTTGACCCTGCCGGTCGACGATTTCCGCACGTCGGCCGGAGCCGCGGTGCTCAAGGTTCGCTCTGCTGACGCCCGCGAGATCGTCGACCGGTTCAACGGGGTTGGCCAAGAACCCGCGACGACGCCGGCTGGGGCCATCCCCAATATTTCGCCGGTCCAAATCAGGGTTCTCGTACTCAACGGCACCGGCGTGAACGGCCAAGCCGGCCAGGTACAGCGATCGTTGTCCGGCGTTGGTTTCGGCACCGGTGGAGTGGGCGATGCGCCCGGCGGCTTCGGCAAGGCGAACACCGAGATCCGCTACGGCGAAGGGCAATTGCAGAAGGCGCAGGTGCTCGAGGCTTACGTCGTGGGCGGGGCCAAGCTCGTGAAAGACACAACGCTCAAGGGAGGCGACATCCAACTGATCGTGGGTGGCGGCTACGGCGGCATCCGGTCCACGTTGAAGCCGGTGACCGGTTCGACGTCGAGCATTCCCGCCACCACCAGCACCACCCGCGGCCCCGTTCCCACTCCTAAGGGCGCCGCCGCCCTCGCCTGTTAGTCGTAAGGTCCGCGGGATGAAGGGGATTGTTCTTGCCGGAGGCAGCGGCACGCGCCTGCACCCGGTAACGCTCGGGGTGTCGAAACAACTGCTGCCGGTTTACGACAAGCCGATGGTCTACTACCCGCTGTCTGTGCTGATGCTGGCGGGCATCCGCGACATCCTGATCATCTCCACGCCCCACGACCTGCCGCTGTTCAAACAGCTACTGGGGGACGGCACGAGCATCGGCGTGTCCTTCACCTACGCCGAGCAACCCACGCCGGGCGGCCTGGCTGAAGCATTTCTCATCGGTGCCGATTTCGTGGGCGACGACTCGGTCTGTCTTGTGCTCGGCGACAACATCTTCCACGCCGAGGGCCTCGGTGACCTGCTGCACAACGCGGTGGCCACGCTCAATGGCGCGACCGTCTTCGGCTACAAGGTCGACGACGCCGAGCGCTACGGCGTTGCCGAGGTCGACGCGGACGGACGCGTGACGTCCATCGAAGAGAAGCCGGCGAAGCCGAAGTCGAACATCGCGGTGACGGGGTTGTACTTCTACGACAACGACGTGGTGCAAATCGCGGCGGACCTGCCGCGCTCGGCGCGGGGCGAACTCGAGATCACCGACGTGAATCGCGTTTATCTCGACAAGGGCCGACTGAACATGGTGAAACTCGGCCGCGGTACCGCGTGGCTCGACACGGGCACCCACGACTCGCTGCTCGAGGCGGGCACGTTCGTGCAGGCGCTAATCCATCGCCAGGGTTTGCAGATCGCGTGCCTCGAAGAGATCGCGTTTCGCCAAGGCTTCATCGACTTAAACCAGCTCACCGTGCTCGCCGACAAGCTCGGCAAGTCGCGCTACGGCGAGTACCTCCGCGCCGTGTCGGCCGACCCCGATCGGTTCGCGTAGGCGTGGCGTTTCCCCGCAACGAGCGCACCAGCCGGCTCGGCCTCGTCGCGTTGCTGCTTGTCGCCGGCACGGCCCATTTCTTGGCGCCGAAGCAGTTCGACGACATCGTGCCCAAGTTCCTCGGCAACAGCCGGATCTGGACCTATGCCAGCGGTTTGGGCGAACTCACCGGCGCGGCCCTGCTCGCCCGCCGCTCCACGTCGCGCCTCGGCGGGTGGTGGGCGGCAGCCCTGTTGGTGATCGTTTTCCCGGGCAACGTCTACGCCGCGGTAAAGCCAGTACCGCCTTTTGACAACCCGGTGCTCGGTTACGGCCGCCTACCGCTCCAGATTCCGCTGGTGCTCTGGGCCCTGCGCCACGCCCGCAGTTCAAATCCCCAGTAGGGGCCCGAAGTAGCCTCTACGGCTCTATGAAGCTCTTTGTGACTGGCGGGGCCGGGTTCATCGGGTCGAACTACGTGCGCCACGTGCTGGCCAACACCGACGACGAAGTCACCGTGTACGACGCGTTGACCTACGCCGGCAACCTGTCGACGATGAAGGACGTGGACGACAGCCCGCGGTACAACTTCGTCAAGGGCAACATCGCAGACCCGGGCACGCTCGAGGACGCGATGTCCGGCCACGATGCGGTGGTCCACTTTGCGGCCGAAAGCCACGTGGACCGGTCGATCATCGGGTCCGACGACTTTGTCAACACCAACTGCTTCGGGACAAATGTGGTCATGGACACGGCCCGCCGGCTCGAGATCGCGCGAGTCATCCACATCGGCACCGACGAGGTATACGGCTCTGTCGAGGTCGGCTCGTCCAAGGAGACAGATCCACTCGAGCCCCGCTCGCCCTACTCGGCGTCGAAGGCGGGCTCAGACCTCATCGCGCTGTCGTACTGGTCGACGCATGGGTTGCCCGTCACGGTGACGCGCTGCACCAACAACTTCGGTCCGTTCCAGTTCCCCGAGAAAGTGATCCCGCTGTTCACGACCAACCTGCTCGACGGCGAAAAGCTGCCGCTTTACGGCGACGGATTGAACGAACGCGACTGGCTCTATGTCGACGACCACTGCACCGGGGTGCACCTGGTGTTAGAGCGCGGCGCGCCCGGCGAGATTTACAACATCGGCGCCGGTAACGAGACGCCAAACCGCGTCCTCGTCGACAAACTGCTCGCCCTGCACGGCAGCGGCGAGGAGATGGTGGAGTACGTCGAGGATCGCAAAGGCCACGACCGCCGGTACTCGGTCGACATCACCAAGATCACCGAACTCGGTTGGCACAAGCAACGCACCCTCGACGAAGCCCTCGAAGAAACGGTGGGTTGGTACCGCCACAATCGCTGGTGGTGGGAGCCGCTCAAGGCCGCGAACGCGAAGTAGCCGTGCGCGTTCTCATCACCGGCGCGGGCGGACAGCTCGGCCACGACCTCGTCGACACGTTCGCCGAGGTCCGTTACGAAGTCGTAGCGACCACGCACGCGTCGATGGACCTCACCGATCGCGACGCGGTGCTCTCTACGGTCGTTTCCGCCGAGCCCGACGTGATAATTCACGCCGCGGCGTGGACCGCGGTCGACGCCTGCGAGGCCGACCCCGACAGGGCTTTCGCGGTTAACGCGGTCGGAACCCGCAACGTCGCCGAAGGGGCGCGACGTACTGGTGCCCACGTCGTGTACATCTCGACCGACTACGTCTTCGGCGGCACGAAAGACGGGCCGTATCGCGAGTGGGACGAGCCTGCGCCCCACACCGTCTACGGCGCGTCGAAGCTGGCCGGCGAGCGCGAGATCGACTCCGGCCACGCCATCGTGCGCACCAGCTGGGTCTGCGGAGCCAATGGCAACAACTTCGTGAAGACCATGCTGCGCCTCGCCGCTGAACGCGATACCTGGGGCGTCGTCGACGATCAACGCGGCTGTCCGTCGTTCACCGCCGACCTGGCTGTCGCGATCAAGCGGCTTGCCGTCGGCCGCCTGCCCGGCGTGTTTCACCTGAGCAATCAGGGCCCGACCACGTGGTACGGCTTTGCGTGCGCGATCCTTGAGGCGGCCGGGCACGACCCGCAAAGGATCTCGCCGATCACCACCGCTGATTACCCAGTACCGGCGCCCCGACCGGCGAATTCTGTGCTCGACAACGGCGCCTGGCGTCTCGCCGGATTTGAAGCACTTGACGAGTGGCACGCGCCGCTCGCCCGCATTATCAAGGAGATCACCTGATGGCCGACATCGCCGTAATCGGAACTGGCTACGTCGGCCTCACCACCGGCGCGTACCTGGCCCACCTCGGCCACAACGTCACATGCGCCGACGTGATCGAGGAAAAGGTCGAGGCGCTTACCCGAGGTGAGGTACCGATCCACGAAGACGGCCTCACCGACATGGTCAACGAAGGGATCCACGCCGGTCGCCTGCGCTTCGTGTTCGGCGCCACGGCCGCGGTACACGACGCCGAGTTCGTCTTCCTGTGTCTGCCCACGCCCCAGGGCGAGGACGGCACGGCCGATCTGTCCTACGTCGAATCGGTCGCGCGCGAGATCGCGTCCCACGTGCGTAGCGACGGCATCGTGGTGAACAAATCCACTGTCCCGGTTGGATCGAATCTGCGCGTCGCAGCGCTGCTCAACCGCGACGACGTGCACGTCGTGTCCAACCCCGAGTTCTTGCGCGAGGGACAGGCGCTGCACGACTCGCTCAACCCCGATCGCATCGTGATCGGCGCGTACGATCAAGAAGCGGCGCTACGCCTCGTCGAGTTGTACGAGTCGCTGCACGCGCCCGTGCTCGTGACCGACCCCGCCTCGGCCGAGACGATCAAATACGTGGCCAACGCCTTCCTGGCCACCAAGGTCAGCTTCATCAACGCGGTCGCACACTTCTGCGAGCTGGTCGGCGCCGACGTGAAAGATGTGGCGCTCGGCATGGGCCAAGACAAGCGCATCGGCTTCGAGTTCCTGAAGCCCGGTCCTGGTTGGGGCGGTTCGTGTTTTCCGAAAGATACGCGGGCGCTGATTCACATGGCCGAAGACCGCGGCTACGGGTTCGACCTGTTGCGCAGCGTCGTGTCTGTCAACGACGAGCAATACGAACGGGTAGTCGAGAAGATCGCGTTCGCCGCCGGCGGCTCCATCGAAGGCAAGACGGTCGGCGTGTGGGGACTCACGTTCAAGGCCCGCACCGACGACATGCGCGAGTCGCCGTCGCTGTTCGTGGTCGAGCGCCTTCTGGCTCAGGGGGCGACGGTCAACGCGTTCGACCCGATGGTGAAGAAGGAACTCGACCGCATCAACGTGTGCGCCGACGCGTACGCGGCGGTCGAGGGTGCAGACGTGCTCGCAGTGCTCACCGAGTGGGACGAATTTCGGTACCTCGACCTCGCCAAGGTGAAGGCGCTTATCGGCATGCCGACGATCGTCGACGCCCGCAACCTGCTTGATCCGGTTTCGGTCCGCCGTCACGGCTTTACCTACGACGGCATCGGCCGGCTCTAGTGCGCGTAGTCGTCACCGGTGGCGCCGGGTTCATCGGCTCACACCTTTGCCGTGCGCTGCTCGATCGCGGTGATCAGGTCACCGCGATCGACAACTTGCTCACCGGCAACATTGCCAACATCGAAGAGCTGTTTGGCAATCCAGCCTTCACCTTCGTGCGCCACGATGTGAGCCAGTATGTCCACGTCCCCGGACGCGTCGACGCGGTGTTGCACTTCGCCAGCCCGGCCAGCCCAGCCGACTTCGAGCGGATCCCGATTCAAATCCTCAAGGTGGGAAGCCTGGGCACACTGCACATGCTGGGCGTGGCCAAGGAAAAAGGGGCGCGCTTCCTGCTCGCCTCTACAAGCGAGGTGTACGGCGACCCGCAGGTGCACCCGCAGCCCGAGACCTATTGGGGTCACGTGAACCCGATCGGCCCGCGCGGTGTCTACGACGAGGCCAAGCGGTTCGCGGAAGCGATGACGTTTGCTTATCACCGGGCCCACGCCGTCGACGTCCGCGTCGCCCGCATCTTCAACACATTCGGACCGCGCATGCGGCCCGACGACGGACGCCTGGTCACGAACCTGTTGGTGCAGGGGCTCACCGGTAAACCGCTCACCATCTACGGCGACGGCTCGCAGACGCGTAGCTTCTGTTACATCGACGACGAAGTGCGCGGCCTGCTCGCGCTGCTCGACTCGGACTACGTCGGGCCTGTGAATATCGGCAACCCGAACGAGTACACCGTCGGCGAGTTCGCCGCCATCGCGCGAGAGGTAACCGGCAACCTGTCTGAGATAGTGCACGAGCCGCTGCCGGTGGATGACCCTATGCAGCGCCAGCCCGACATCACCCTGGCCGAGTCGTTGTTGGACTGGTCACCGCAGGTTGGTCTGCGCGAGGGCCTCGAGCGCACCGCCGAATACTTCCGCGCCATCCTCGCGGCTGAAGTCGCTTGACGTCGTTGCCCGAGCGCGTCGCCGCGGTGGTGGTGAACTACAACGCTGGCGATTACCTGCTCGACTGCGTTCGCTCCTTGCGTGAGGCGGATGTCCTGCACGTCGTCGTCGCCGACAACGCCAGCACCGATAATTCGCTCGCGGCGGTCCGCGCCGCCGATCCCGAGGTCATCGTCGTCGAGACAGGCGGGAACTTCGGCTACGGGGGTGGGGTCAATCGCGGGACGGTCGCGTCACCCCCCAGTGCTGACGTGTTGCTGGTCTGCAACGCCGACTTGATCATCGAGCCGGCGGCCGTGAAGACGATGGTGGCCGCGCTCGACGCCGAGGCCGGTGTGGGAATCGTCGGACCCCGGATCAACAACACCGACGGCACGCTGTATCCGTCGGGTCGCATCGTCCCGGGCCCATTCGACGCGGTCGGTCACGCCTTCCTCGGCATGGTCATGCCGAACAACCGCTTCACCCGCCGCTACCGGATGCTCGACGTCGACCAGTCGGTGGCACGCGAGGTCGACTGGATCTCGGGCGCATGCTTCGCCATCCGCCGCGACCTCTTCGACCGCCTCGGTGGTTTCAACGAAGATTTCTACATGTACCTCGAAGAGGTTGACCTGTGCAGCCGGGCCCGCGCTATCGGTGCAGAAATTCGCTATGAGCCTGCGGCCCAAGTTGTGCACGTCGGCGGTGTATCGACGAAACAACTGCCGTACCGGATGCTCGCCGAGCATCACCGGTCTGTCATGCGGTGGTGGTGGCAGTCCAATCATGGGGTGACGCGATTGCTGGCGCCCTTCGTGGCCCTCGGACTGGGCGTGCGCTTCGTGCTAGCTGTGCTGGTCCGCTCCGGACGGAGCGGCAGATGACCGGCTCCGTCGAAGGGCGGCCGCCGCTTCTCGGCCGCCACGACGCCGTTCCTCGCCGCCGCTGGCAGTGGCTGTTGCCGCTCTTGGTCGGCCTCGCCGTGGTTGGCCTGGCCGCCGGTCTGGTCGTTCGGTTCACCAACCGCAACGACAACCCGCGACACGCGGTGTCGAGCTACCTCGACGCGGTGCAGCACGGCAAGACCCGCAGGGCCTACGGCCAGCTGTGCGACGCCTTTCACAAGGCGGTGAGCTATGAGGACTTCGACGCCAAGTCCAAAGCCGAACGGGCGTCTTCCGGGGGCGTCCTCGGGTCCAAGATCGCCCGTATCGAGCCCAGGACCAACGGTCAGCGTCTGGCGACCTACACGGTGCGGCGAGAGGCGGGCGACACCGTTGTCGACGCCGCTCTGGTGCGGGAGCACGGCGACTGGCGGCTGTGCGGGTTCCGGCCCCGCCCCCTGTCGGACGACGACACCTCTGTTCCACCGGCGCCGGTTGACACCGGGGGAACAACAACCACGCGGTAACGTCGCCGGGCTATGGGTAAGGCCTCGAACGCTAAAAAAGTCAACCGCGCTGCCGCAACCGGCGGCGGCCGCACGGCAGGAAAGCGCACTCCGGTGCTGTGGTATTCCGCCATTTTCATGGTCGTCGTGATTGGTGTGCTCGGCGTCGCCCTGTCCTCCAAGAACATCGCCGACAAGCAGGCCTCGGCTGAGGTCACGCCGCCGACGAAGAAAGACCACTGGCACGCGGCCTACGGCTTCAACCTTTGTGGCGAGTGGGCCAGCGCGTTGAACGACGGCGCCGCGGGCGACACCACCGGCATTCACACCCACGGCGACGGCCTGATCCACACGCACCCGTTCCTCAATTCGGTCACGGGCAAGAACGCAACGTTCGGCAAGCTGATGAAGATCACCGATACCGCGGTCACCGCGACGTCGGTTGACCTCAAGCGTGACAATGAGAAGTTGAAGAACGGCGACAAGTGCGGCAGCAAACCGGGCGTGCTGACGGCCCGCAGCTTCAAGAACCTCGAGGACAAAGCGGGCACCGAGCTCAAGGGCAGTCCGTCGGCATGGAGGATCAAGGACGGCACGCTGATCACAATCAGCTTCAACCCCAAGGGCTTCAAGGTCGAGCAGCCGCCGTCGGCCGGCAACCTGTCGGACCCCAAGGACCTCGGTCAAACTCCCCAGCCGACCCCGGCTTCTACCCCGGCGCCCACCTCGGAGACCACCTCGGCCCCGCCAACGTCGGCTCCGTGAAGGCCATAGTCCTCGTCGGTGGCGAGGGCACCCGCCTTCGTCCGCTGACCTACACCACGCCCAAGCAGCTGCTGCCCGTCGCCGGTGTGCCCATGCTTGAGCGGGTGGTGGCCCACCTGGCCGCACACGGGATCGACGAGGTTGTGCTGTCGATGGGATACAAACCGGCCGCGTTCCTCGAGGCGTATCCGAGCGACACCTGTGCGGGTGTGCCCGTCCGTTACGTCGTGGAGGCGGAGCCGCTCGACACCGGTGGCGCGATCGCGTACGCGGCTGACGAGGCCGGCGTAAACGAACGCTTCGTCGTGGTGAACGGCGACGTGCTCACCGACGTCGACTTCAGCGCGCTGATCAACAGCCACGCCGAGTCCGGCGCGCTCACCACGATCGGGCTGACACCGGTCGACGACCCGAGTCGATTCGGCGTGGTCGTCACCGACGGCGACGGGCGCGTCACTGCGTTCATCGAGAAGCCGCCCGCGGGAAGCGCGCCGACCAACCTGATCAACGCGGGCATCTACGTAATGGAGCCCGGCGCGCTGGACGTGATCGAGCGCGGGCGGCGCGTGTCGGTCGAGCGCGAAGTGTTCCCCGCGATGGTGGACCAGGGCACATTGTTCGCGTCGGCTTGTCCCGGCTACTGGATCGACACCGGTAACCCTGCCAGCTACATCCAGGCCAACATCGACATCGGCGGCGCGTCTGCGATCGACCCCACGGCCAAGATCGACCCCGACGCGGTGATCGTCGATGCGGTCGTGCACGCCCACGCGGTGGTCGAGGCCGGGGCCCGGGTCGACCACGCAATCATCGGCGCAAACGCGGTGGTGGGCGCGGGCGCGGTCGTGAGGGACTACTCGGTCGTGGGGCCTGGCGCCAACGTTCCCGCCGGCGCGGAAGTCGTGGGCCAGCAGGTCGCCGAATGAGGGCGCTGGTCACCGGCGGCGCCGGCTTCATCGGCTCGACCCTCGTCGACCGGCTGCTGGCCGAGGGCCACGAGGTCGATGTGATCGACGACCTGTCTACCGGGAGTCTGGCCAACCTGGCCGACGCCCGGGCTACGGGTGAGGGCAGGCTCAAGATCCACACGCTCGATATCCGGTCCCGCGACGTCGTGACGGTGGTGGAGCGCCGTCAACCCGAGGTGATCTTCCACCTCGCTGCGCAGATGGACGTACGACTGTCGGTAAAAGACCCCGTGTTCGACGCCGAGGTCAACATCGTGGGCACCCTGAACGTGCTCGAAGGCGCCCGCGCCGCCCACGCGCAGAAGGTGATCTTCTCGTCGAGCGGCGGCACGATCTACGGCACGGTCGAACCCGTTGACCTGCCCCTGCGCGAAAGCCAACCCCAGCGTCCGCTGTCGCCGTACGCGGTGGCGAAGAAGGCAGTCTTCGACTATCTGGCTGCGTACCGCGAGCTATACCAACTCGAGTTCACGGTGCTCGCCTTCGGTAACGTCTACGGCCCGCGCCAGAACCCCCACGGCGAAGCCGGTGTTGTCGCGATCTTCGCCGGGCTGTTGCTCGACGGGCGGCAATGCACTATCTACGGCGACGGTTCCCAGACGCGTGACTACGTGTACGTCGACGACGTCGTCGACTCGCTGGTGCGCTCGGTCGACCGCGGCGGCGGCCTGCTGTGCAACATCGGTACCGGCATCGAAACCTCCGTCAGCGAGGTGCACGACGCCGTCGCCCGCGGCGTTGGCGTGCAGGCCGAACCGATTTCCGCCAGTGAACGGCCGGGGGAATTGCCCCGGGTTTCCCTCGATCCGGGCCGAGCCGCCATGCAGCTGGGCTGGCAGCCGTGGACCGGGTTCCAGGACGGCGTCAATCAAACCGTCGACTGGTTCCGCACCAAACGCGAGAGCTAGCGGAAGAGGTCTTCGGACGGCGGACGGACAATCTCGGATGCCACCGAAGCTTCACGCAGCCACTCCGCATTGACGCCGCGGACTACGGCCACCGGGATGCCGGCGGCCTTGCCCATCACGAGTTCGGCGGCCGAGGCGATCTCGTCGGCCACCGCCACTTCGGTCACTTGGAGCTCGCGACCGAGCGAGTCGGGGGTGCCCCGCAGGTCCACAACCGCGGCGACGCCTGCCACACCAATCGCAACGTCGGTGAGACCCTTGCGCCACGGCCGACCGAAGGTGTCGCTGACTATTACGCCGACGTTGATACCGATGTCGGCGCGCACACCGTCACGAATGCGGCGCGCCGATCGGTCGCAGTCGACGGGCAGCAGGGCCGCGTAACCGGCGGGCACGTTTGACAGGTCGATGCCGGCGTTCGCGCAGACGAAGCCGTGCGAGGTTTCGCTGATGATGAGATCCCCCCGGCGCCGCACAATGCGCACGGATTCCTGCTCGACAAGCGCCTTGGCCGCGAGCGGGTCTTCGGTGTTCACGGGAACCAGGCGGCCTTCAGCTTTGGAAACGACCTTCTGGGTTACGACTAACACGTCGCCCTCGTGCAGGGCGCCGTCGGCCGCCGCAACGATCAGCGACGCGAGCCGATCGCCGTCGTTGACCTCGCCGATGCCGACGAGACCGAAGATCGAAATCACAAAGACGAGTTTGCCGCGGCCAGTGCAACCCGGGCCAAAGCAGCCGCGTCCTGGGGCGTGCGCATGACGGTCGGTGCGACCACGCAACGCATGCCCGCGTCTTGGACGGCACCGGCCAGGTCGCGGTCGGCTTCGTCGATCACCAGCGTTGCCGCAAGGTCGCGATACAGCCGAGCGACGCCTACCACCGACGCGTCATGGCCGAGTTCGCGCAGCATGCGATCGGCCGGGCCCTTGAGCGCGAGGCCGGCGACAATCGGCGAGATGGCGACCGAGGATGCCCGGCGGGCCGCGAACGCGTCGCGCACACCCGGAACCGCCAGAGGAGGCCCGATCGACACGATCGGGTTGGAGGGACAGATCACCACGATGTCGGCCTCGGCGATGGCGTCGAGCACTCCGGGCGCGGGGCGCGATGCGTCGGCGCCCGCGAAGCGCACTGACTCGACGGTGACGTTGTGCTGCCGCCCGACGAAATACTCCTGAAAGCCGATCTCGCCTTCGCCG
The DNA here is from genome assembly GCA_013697265.1 of Actinomycetota bacterium. GTDB lineage: Bacteria > Actinomycetota > Acidimicrobiia > Acidimicrobiales > JACCXE01 > JACCXE01. The sequence continues at coordinate 18,206 of JACCXE010000102.1, forward strand.
GCGACGGTGACCCGAGTCTCGAGGGGATCGTCGGTTACCGGCAACAGGTGAAGCTGTAGCCCCCACGCCCGCGTGATCTCGCCGGTGACCTCACCCAGCGTCAGTCCGTCGCGCAACCGCTGGGTGCGGTACAGGTGGGTCGCGAGGTCTTGGTCGCCGAGTCGGAACCAGGTGAGGTTCTGTTGCAACGCGGCCCCGTAGCGGTCGAGGGCGGCCATGGCGTTCCACGTTTCGCCCATGAGGCCCCAACCCGTGTCCGGGTTCACCGCGTTGGCCAACGTGTAGGTGATGGTGTCGAGGTCGGGCGACACGTGGAGGCCGTGGAGCGTGACGTCGTCGCCCGTGTTCACGATTGCGGTGACCGACGACGGCTCGACGACTTGGACCACGCCGCGCAGCATCTTCGCGGCGCCCACCCCACCCGCGAGCGCGCAGACCCGCGGCGGGGTCACAGCGTGATTACACGCGCATACGACGGGCTGCCGGTTCCTGAGCCGGCCACAACGGCGCCGCCGGGCACCCGAGCGCCGGCAACCCGAGCGCCGCGATCGGCACCCGTCTGGAAAGCAAAGAAGCCGGACAGTTCACCGCCACCCAGGTTGAATACGCGAACATGCGAGCCGCCGGGGTCACCGGCACCGGTGATCACGTCGGGGCCATCGTCTCCAGCGACGTTGCCGCCACCGACGTAAACGCCGCCGGTGAACGACGGCGCGTACGCCATGAAACCGGCCACCTCGCCGCCCGAGAGGTTGAAGATGCGAACGTGGGGTCCGCCGCCCGCACCGGGGCCGGTCACGATGTTGTTGCCGGTGGCTGCCACCCGCACGCCGCCCGTGAATTCGGCGCCGTATGCGAAGAACTGGCTGAGCACGGCGCCGTCCTTGCTGAAGACCTTGACGTGGGGACCGCCGCCCGCGCCGGGCCCGGTGATGATCTCGTCGCCCGGGTTGCTGGGGTCGACGTCGCCGCAGCCGACGTAGACGCCGCCGGTGAACGACGGAGCGTACGCCATGAACCCGCCGCCGTTCGCCGACCCGTTCGCAGCGAAGGTGCGTACATGCGGGCCGCCGCCGGCGCCGGGCGCGGTGACGATGTTCCAGCCCGCGTCGCCGAAGTTACAGGCGGCCACGCGCACGCCGCCGCCGAAATTCGGCGCGTAGGCCATGAACTCGACGCCGGTCGTGTCGAGGCTGGCGGTCAGCACGCGCACGTGCGGCCCGCCGCCTTGGTCGGCGCCCACGATGATGCGGTCGGCGTCGCCGCCGGCGAGGCGGCCGGCGGCCACGAATACGCCCCCGGTGAAGCCGCCGCCGTAAGGGCTGAAGGGCCCAAGGCGCATCAACGCGCTGGGCAGCGTGTTGGCGCTCGAGCCCGAGTTGACCGCCGATCGGAACGAGTCGCCGCCGACGGTCTTGGTCGCATCGGACCCGACGATGCGCACACCGCCGCCGTGATCGGCGATGTTTTGGATGACCCGGCCCGAGACGCCGAGCGGACTCTTGAACTCGATCGAGTTGAGCGTGCCCACGCGCGTGGAGGAGCTCGCGTTCAGCCACGCCTGCATGTTCGCAAGCGTTATGTCTCGCTTCCACGTGTGTAACGAGTTCTGGCCGTTGGCGTCGTCGTAGGGATCGGGCACACCCTTGAGATAGGGCAGGGCGGTCTTGAACGCGATCTCGCTGTTTTCGGTGTGGCCGCCCGACGATGACGAGTAGAACGCCTGAATCACGTTGCCGCCATAGGTGACGACCTGGTTGTTGGTGTCGTTCACGGCCGCGACCCACTTGGCGCCGTTCGAGTTGGTTTCTTTGTCGTAGCCGACGTAGTTCTGGTCGCGCGTGTCGCCCCACAGCCCGCAGCCACATTCGGCCCGGTTCTGCCCGAGGCGGTTGATCTTTTCGAGCGCGTAGGTGCGCGCCGCCACCGCCTGTGTTTTCAGAGCGTCAGTCGGCCACGACGACGGCACCTCACCGAGGCCGTAAAGGTACTGCTGCATGGTTTGACTCGTGATCACAATGCGCAGCGTGCTCGCCCCGGTCGCAGCCAACTCAAGCTGGCCGTATTTGTATCGGTCCCCGGTCTTGTCGAGCGAGATCGGCGCGCCGTTGTATTGCACGTAGAGGTTGTCACCGCCGCCGCCTACCGCATTAAGCCGGGGCGTGCCCGCCACCGAAACATTGAATTTCCCGCTTGCAACGTCGACCTTGATCGCCTGGCCCGATTCCGCGGTCGTGGCCACCTGTCCGGCGAGGACGATGTTCACGTGACCCGTCGGCGTCATCGTGGTGGTGACGGGGGCCGACGTGTCCTGAGCGAGCCAGATGCGCACTTCGGAGGGCTGGGCCTTGGATTGAACCGCGGTGCCTTGGTAGTAGTGCTTGAGGATGTCCTGGTAGCCGGTGCCCTGTTGGGCGAAACCGAGAGCGCCGTATTGGCTCATCCCGACCCCGTGACCGAATCCACCGCCTTCGATGTGGAACGAAGACGGGGCGGCCGCGGCGGGTGGCGCAATGGCAACGCCGATCGCGGCGCCGATCATGGCGGCCGCGGCGAACAAACGAACGAGGACTCGCTGCATGTCCTTATCTTGACCGCTTGCGCAGCCTCCCGGGTACGCGCCTGGCAAGGCCAAGCGGTCCGTAGTGCCGGTATGTGCGGTATGAGCGCCACAGGAACGCCCGCATCCGGCGGTACTGCATCCGCATCGGCGGCGGTAACGCCATGCTCCAGCGGCGCGGCAATTCGTCGGCCTCGAGCGGCAATTCGTAGGCCTCGAGCGGCCGGTTGACGTAGGGCTCGCTGGGCGCGACCACATCGGTCCATGCCGATGCTCGCGTCGCGGGCTGAATCGATTCCAAGATCGACAAGTAGGTGCGCGCCTGTAGGTGGGGGGACCAACGCAGCAACGCGTCGCGTCGTGCCCGCGCACCGAGGCGGTGGCGCCGCACCTCGTCGTCGAGTAATGCGTTTAGCTCGTCGGTCCAACCCTGGGGCGTGCTCGCCAGCACCCCGTTGACACCGGAGGCGATGGCTTCGCGGAACGGTTCGGTAGGTGAGGCGACGGTCGGGGTGCCGACGAGGGCGGCTTCTAAGCACTTGATCGCGCTCTTGGCCTCGTTGAACCGGCTGCCGGGCGTGAGAGGCGCAAGGTTGATGTCGAGGTCGCGCAAGACGGTCGGAAGTGCGGTCCACTCCGTGAAGCCGAGCCGTCTCACCCGGTCGCCGAAGCGGTCAAGAGAGGCCGACGCGGCAACCAGACCAACGAGCCATAGTTCGACGGACGGGTGCGCGTCCAACGCAGCGATCACCGAAGCCTCGATCATCGCCCAGTCGTGATCGTGGGTATTGGTACCCGACAGGTATCCCATGCGAACGGGCCCGGGCGCTCGATCCTGCCGGGCCGCGGCGTCGCTTTGCTGACCGGTGAGCAGCCCCACGCCGTTCGCGAAGCGGAACGCAGCCAAACCGGTGACGGCGTTGGCATGATCGCAAAGCCCGATGGTTGAACCGATGAACGCATCGCACGCTTCGAGCGTTGTCCGGTAACGACGTACTCCCTCGAGCCACAGCGCGGCATCGTCGGGCGGCAGGATCGTGAGCGCAGGGATCTCAGACGCGAGGTCGGGGTCGAAGATCAGATCGTCGACGTCGTAGGCCACCGGCACGCCCCGGCGGCGAGCGTCGCCGATGATTTCCAGCACCTCCCGGGTCGCCGGCACCCGATAAACCACGATCGCATCGGCGTGCGCCGCTAATTCCGGCACGGAAGCGTCGCGGTAATGACGAACGTCGGCATGTACGCCCGCAAGCGAGAGGGCCTCGGCTGGCAAAAATGCGCGATAGCGCAGCGGCGCGCCGTCGATGCCGACGATAAAAAGAACTCGGCCGATCTTCGGCGTGCTCGACACCGTCGTGTCCGGCACCGTTTGCCCAAGCTCGCCGTATAAGTCGAGCAACCCGTCTACCTGATCCGTGATGGCACGGACGGGCACGGCGGTCGCTTCGCGCCGCATCGCACTCAGCAACGCGTCGTCGGCGACCACGCGGCGCATCGCCTCGGTCAGAGACGAGGGGTCTGCTGCTGGCACCACCAGCCCGTTCACTCCGTCGGCCACTACTTCCTCTGGGCCCAGCGTGTCGGTGCAGATCACCGGCACCCCTGCGCTCAGCGCCTCCCGAGTTACCAGGGAGTGGGACTCGCGCATGATGCTCGGCAAAAGCAACACGTCGGTTGCCGCCCACACCGCGGCCGCTTGGTCGGGTGTAAAGGCGGGCACGCTCTGCACTGGGAGCCCGGCGAGTGATACGTCGTTGGCCACGAGGAAGTCCTCGAGGTCGTGCGCGATCATGCGCCAACCTGTGGGTACCGCAGCCGCGAGTTCGCGCGCGGCCTCCACTACCACTCGCGCTCCCTTCATCTCATTCCAACCGCCGGTATAACGGAACGTCACTCCGGCGTGCGAGGCACGCGTCGGCGGCGCAATCTCCGTCACCTGATCCAGACCGTTCTCGTCCACCCGTAGCTTCGTGGGGTCTACGCCGTTCGCTGCCATCACGTCCGCCGCGCTCTTGGACACGCACAACAGGACGGCGGCGCGTTCCAGCGCGTCGCGCAATCGAGCGTTGCGCAAGCCAAGCCAATGATGATCGACCTCACACGGGCAGATCCCGGCGTCCACCACCAGCATGCACGGCCGGTAGGTGCGGTCGGCGAGGAATTGCCGGGCACAGCACCACCAGAAGTCGTGCATGGTGACAACAACGGGAATTCCGGCGTCGGCCGCGGCCTCCACGACGCCGACGCCAATTGCCTGGCACGAGTGGACATGCACAACGTCCGGGCGGATTCGCGTCAACCACTGGCGGTAGTCCGCTGTCACTACGGGGTTGTCGATGTTGTTCGCGTCCGACCAACCGACCCACGGATGGATCTCGATCCACCGAACGGGAAAACCGCTCTCGTCCTCGGCGTCCCAGGTCTGGCCCGCCGGACGGGTGCGGTCGAAGGAGCCGGCGTATACGGACACCTCATGGCCTCGGGCGTGCATCTCCTTAGCAAGCCGCTGGGGCGCGAGGGAACCACCGGAAATGAAGTTTGGCGGGAAGTGCGCCGTGACGACAGCGATGCGCATTACGGCAGATCCTAGAAGTGCGCCTACGCTGGCCGGGTCATGGCGTCAGTCTCGGAGCTGGTAGAGGCGCGCGAACTGTTCCGCAACCTCACCCTGCGTGAACTGCGCGGAAAGTACAAGCAGTCCACGTTGGGGTGGGCGTGGTCGATGATCAACCCCCTCGCGACCATGCTGATTTTCGCGGTGATCTTTCATTACGTGCTCAAGGTGGAGCCGCCCACCGGCAAGCCTTCCGGGCTGCACAGCTTCCCGTTCTTTCTCCTCTGCGGACTGTTGCCATGGAACTTCCTGTCCGTCGGCTTGACCGCGGGGATGGGTGCGCCGTTGGCCAACGCCGGCCTTATCAAGAAGGTCTACTTCCCACGAGAGGTGCTGACCGCATCGGTGGTCACTTCGTGGGCGGTGCAGTTCGCGATCGAACTGGTGGTAGTGGTTATCGCGTTTCTGTTCGTAGGCAACGTAACGTTCCAGTGGCTGCCTGCCGTGGTGATGGTGATCCTGATTCAGACCGTCTTCGTGTATGGCCTTGCCTTGGGTTTGGGTGCCATCAACGTGTATTTCCGCGACGTCCAGCATTTCCTCGGCATCGCGATGCAGTTGTGGTTCTACGCGACGCCAATCGTGTATCCGATCACGCTCATTCCCGCCCACGCCAAGCTCTTCGGCCATAGCCTGCCCATGAGAGCGCTGTATGAGCTCAACCCGATGGTGCGGTTCGTCGCGATGTACCGCGACCTGCTGTACAACTTGCGGTGGTTCTCGCTCGCCGACTTCCTCTACGTCACCGGCGTCGCCGTCGTCACGCTTGCGATCGGCCGCGGCATCTTTCTCCGTCTTGAACCTCGCTTCGCGGAGGAACTATGAGCGAGGTCGCTGTTAGCGCTGAGCACGTCTCGAAACGGTTCCGTCTCTATCACGAGCGCAATAATTCGTTGAAGGTCACCCTCATGCGGCGGGGACGGGCGAAATTCGAAGAGTTCTGGGCGCTCGACGACGTGTCGCTCGAGGTGCCGAAGGGCACCACGTTTGGCCTCATCGGCGAGAACGGGTCAGGAAAAAGCACGCTCCTCAAGTGCATGGCGAAAATCCTGCACCCTGATAAGGGCATCACGAACGTAAACGGCAAGGTGTCAGCGCTGCTCGAAGTAGGCGCCGGCTTTCACCCTGAGCTTTCCGGCCGCGACAATATCTATCTGAACGGATCGATCCTCGGCCTGTCGAAGAAAGAGCTCGACGCCAAGTTCGACACCATCGTGGAGTTCGCCGGTCTCGAGCAGTTCATCGACGCGCCCGTGAAGAACTACTCGTCGGGCATGTACGTGCGCCTCGGCTTCTCGGTTGCGATCAACGTCGAGCCCGACGTTCTGCTCGTCGACGAAGTCCTCGCCGTGGGCGACGAGAACTTTCAGCGCAAGTGCGGTGAAAAATTTGCCGAGCTGCGCGAGCAGGGCAAAACGATTGTGGTCGTGAGCCATGCACTCGGCACAATGCGCAACCTGTGTGATCACATTGCGTTGCTCGATCACGGCGTGCTGAAGAAGGTCGGCCCGGCGACCGAAGTGATCGACAACTACGTGTCAGGCACCCACACTGATCGCATAGCCGACGGTGACGCCGACGCCCGATGGGGCTCGGGTGAGGCCCGTATCGACAAGATCGAAATTCTCGGCCTCAACGGCCAGCCCACGTCCATCGTTCACACCGGCGACCGTTGCACCTTCCGGTACCACTACTCGACGACGGAGGCGATCAAACGGCCTGTCTTCGGCCTCGCCGTTTCCACCGTGGACGGCACCCTGGTTGCGGGCCCGAACACTCGAGACGCGGGCGCTGTTCCCGAAAAGATCGACGGCACCGGCCACGTCGATCTCACGGTCAGCAAGCTGCTTTTGCTGCCTGGGCGATACAGCATCGATGTCGGGATTTTCGATTTCACCTGCGTGCACCCTTTTGACTTTCGGCAACACGCGCTGCGCTTCGACGTCGAGGCCGGCCAACCCCATGACACTCAGGGCTTGGTGTCGCTCGACGGCACGTGGACGGTCAACGGCGCCACCCTGCGCCTGACACCGGATTCGCCGTAGCGCACGATGAAGATCGTCGTCATCACCAACGACGCGCTCGGCGCTCGCATGGCCGGTCCCGCGATCCGCGCGTCCAAGATCGCCGGCGTCCTCTCCAAGGCCGGTCACAACGTAACGCTGTTCACTACCGGCTCCTGCGAACCGTTCGACGCGCCGTACGCGACGAAGCACGGCTGGACCGACGAATTGAAACTGCTCGAAGCGTGGTGCGACGTGGTCGTGTTCCAGGGCTTTGTGATCGACGGGCAGCCCTGGCTAATTCATACCGACAAGGTGATGGTGGTCGACCTGTACGACCCATTTCATCTTGAGCAACTCGAACTGTCCCGTGAGGCCGCCGAACACGACGTGCGCGTCGAGGTTGTCGCGTCCACGGTCGCCGTGCTGAACGAGCAGATGGCGCGGGGCGACTTCTTCCTCTGCGCCAGCGAGAAGCAGCGCGACTTTTGGCTTGGCGCGCTGGCCGCGCTCGGCCGGGTCAACCCCCTCACGTACGACGCCGACCCGTCGCTGCGGTCGCTCATCGACGTTGTGCCCTTCGGTGTGGACGACGAACCTGCCCGCCAGGTCAAGCACGCGATTCGCGGCGTCGTTGACGGCATCGGCGTCGACGATGACGTTTTGTTGTGGGGCGGCGGCGTTTACAACTGGTTCGATCCGCTCACGCTGATCCGCGCCGTCGACGCGGTTCGCGACCGGCGCCCGAACGTGCGCCTCTACTTCCTCGGCATGAAGCACCCCAACCGTGAGGTGCGCCAAATGCGAATGGCCACCGAAGCCATGGCATTGGCCGGCGACCTCGGTCTCACCGGCAAGCACGTGTTCTTCAACTACGATTGGGTGCCCTACGAACAGCGGGCGGACTGGCTGCTCGACGCCGATATCGGAGTGAGCACACACCTGGATCACGTCGAGACCGCGTTCTCCTTCCGCACCCGAATGCTTGACTACCTGTGGGCGGGATTGCCAATCGTGTGCACCGCCGGTGACTCGATGGGTGAACTCGTCGCCGAGCATGAACTGGGGACGGCGGTGCCGCCGGGTGACGTCACGGCGTTGGCCGACGCGCTCAACGCGCTGCTGGGCAATGATGCGCGCCGGCAAACCGCAGCAGCGGCGGTGCGCGCCATCGCGCCCAACTTCGCATGGAGTAGCGCGCTCGCCCCGATTGTCTCGTTTTGTGCCAGCCCGCGGCGGGCGCCCGACCTCGTCGATCGCGAGACTTCGGGCCGCCTGGCAGCCGTGGCCCGACGCGCCGGCCGGCAGCGACGCGGGCTCGCACACGCAGTGGCATCGGTTCGTCGGCACACGCGCAACGGGCGGCCCGGCGACGTAATGAAAATGGGCGTTCGCCGGGTGGCGGAGCGGTTTCGCGCCCGTTTCTAACGCGATGCTGTGCAGACCTTGCCGGTAGGCTGATTCGGTGCAATGGTTGCGCTCCCAGAGCTTTGACCTCTACGGTCGCTACTCGCATGTGTGGCTGATCCGCACGCAAAGCCTGCCCGCGGCACCGCTGCGCATCCTCGACGTAGGGGACCCGTTCGGCACAATCGCGTCAATTTTCCCGGACGATCACACCTTCAGCCTCGACATCTACAGCGACAATCCGCCGACCGACGGCGTCCATCAGCACTTGATCGGTTCCGGGTTCGAACTGCCATTTGTCGACGCAAGCTTCGACCTCGTATGCACCCATGACGTTCTCGAGCACATCCCGGCCGCTCGCCGTACCGAGTTCATCGCCGAACTATTGCGCGTGAGCGCGGGACCGGTCGTGCTTGTTGCACCCTTCGCTGATGAACGGTTGGTGCGTGTCGAGCACCTGGTCAACTCCTATTTCGTCGCCAAGCTCGGACACACGCTGTCCGCCCTCGACGAGCATTCACAGTGCGGTTTACCTGACCCTGTCCAGATCGTCGCGTGGTTGGAGGGGACCGGAACTCCCTTTGCGCGTTTTGGCGACGGGTGGCTTTACCACTGGGTGGCGCTCTACTACCTCAAGGCGCACATGCTGTCGCGTGGTGCCGAAGGCCAGCTCCACGCCCTCGACCGGGCGTGCAACGAGTTGTTGCTCGACGTCGACCACACCCAGCCGCACTACCGCACCACCTTGGTTTTGCGGCCACCGGCGAGCGTCCCCGAACTGCCGTCGTGGACGCCGCCTCCACCGCCCGAGCAGCTGCACGCTGAAGTCGACGAGCTCACTGAACTCGCCATGTCGTTGAGTGAAGCACTGGTGCCTACCGAGGATCCGGCTGCGCGGGATAGGAATGTCGCGGCGTGGATCGCGGCCCGCGCCGCGTCGTCGAGTCCGGCGCAGCAGCTGCTGGCATCGTCGCTCACCGTTGTCCTTGACAAGCTTCGCGAGATTTCGGCGCGGGACGTGCTTTCCATCGAGTCCCCGTCGGCGGACCCGGCGACCTGCCCGCGCATCGCGGTGGTGATGGTCAGCTTCAACGGCATCGACCACCTCGTGCCGTGTCTCGAATCACTGCGAGCACAGGACTATCCGGCGGAACTTACCGAAGTCATCGTGGTCGACAACGGCTCGACGGACGGTTCCCTTGAGCTGCTCGAACGTGAATACCCGTGGGTCAGGGTGCTACCCCAGGGCCACAACACCGGCTTCGCAGTCGCTGTAACCGTTGGTGTCGCCGCGGCCACCGCCGAGTGCGTCGCCTTCATCAACAACGACATGCGCGCCGACCCGGGCTGGCTCCGGGCGCTCGTTGCCGCGTACGACCCCGACCACGGAGTGGTGTGCGTGGCGGGACAGATCCGCAGCTGGGACGGCGAGCGCGTCGACTTTGTCGACGGCGTCATGAACTTCTATGGCATGGGCAGCCAGGTCGGTTATGGCAAACCGCTGGATGCCGTAGACGTGCGTGACGGGCAGCCGTTGTTATTCGCGTGCGGCGGCTCCATGTTGGTGAGCCGCCACATCTACTTGACTTCAGGTGGCTTCGATCCGGCGTTCTTCGCCTATTTCGAAGACGTCGATTTCGGGTGGCGGTTGTGGCTGCTCGGCTACGAAGTGCGTTTCGCCGAGGACGCGATCACATACCACCGCATGCACGGCACCTCGTCGCGCTTTGCGCTGCACCAGCGGATGGTGCTGTACGAACGCAACGCGCTGCGCTCCATCATGAAGAACTACGGCGACGACACGCTGTCGCAGGTGCTGGCCCCTGCGCTGTTGCTTCTGATGACCCGCGCCGTCGAACGCGGTGAACTGGCTAAGCAGCGCGATGCATACGAGCCAGGCGGCGATGTCGAGGCGACCGAAGTGGTCCCGCGCGTCACGCTGTCTCACCTGCACGCCGTGAACGACTTGGTGCACGACCTCGACGCGCTCGTTCCCGAACGAGCGCGGATCCAACGCGCTCGAAAGCGTGAAGACAGCGAAATCGTCGAGTTGTTCGGAACACCCTTCGCGCCGGTGCTCCACGACCCTGATTATGAGGATGTCCAGCGCAAGCTGATCGACGGTTTCGGCTTGGCCGAAATGTTCCAAAGGCATCGCGCCAGCCGCGTGCTATGCGTCTCCGCGAACGAGATCGGCGAGGAGATGAGTGGGTCGAGCATCCGCACATTCGAGATCGCCAAGGCGCTGTCGTCGACGACCCATGTCGCTGCAGCGGCGCCGGGGGAAACCGACTACCTCGTCGACGACCTTGCCGTTCTGCGCTACTCCGACGAGGCGACGTTGGTAAGCCTGGCCGCCAACAGCGAAGTCGTCTTGATCCAGGGCCATCAGCTGCGCGAGTTCCCAAGACTGGCGAACCTTTCGAGCGTCCTCGTGATCGACCTCTACGAACCGTTCCTGTTCGAGAACCTCGAGTTGCACGGTGAGAGCGCGGCCGCCGATCTCGCCTTGCGCCAAGACGTGTCCGTGCTCAACGAGCTGCTCGACGCCGGCGATTATTTCATCTGCGCATCTGAGCGCCAGCGCGATTACTGGCTCGGCATGCTGAGCGCGCGCGGCAAGATCGACTCGGCCACCTACGCCGCCGATCCCACCTTGCGTCAGCTGATCGACGTCGTGCCCTTCGGCCTACCCAGCCACAAGCCGCGGCACCCTCACAACGTTCTCAAGGGCGTGCATCCTGCTGTCGGCGAAGACGATCTCGTGGTGTTGTGGGGAGGCGGTGTGTGGGATTGGTTCGACCCGCTATCCGTCGTCGAGGCGTTCAATCTCGTTCTGGACCGCGTCCCGAACGCCAAGTTGTACTTCCTCGGACTACACGTACCGAGTGTCGACGCGCCGTCGATGAAAATGGCCGACGCGGCATTGTTGCGGGCCAAGGAGCTCGGCCTGTACGACACGTCGATCATCTTCGGCGACTGGGCTCCATACGAGATACGCGAGGCCTTCCTGCGCGAATCTGACATAGCGGTGTCGTCAGCGAAAGATCTCGCCGAGACCCGTCTCGCCTTCCGAAGCCAGATCCTCGACTACCTATGGGCGGGCCTGCCCGTGGTGACGACGACCGGCGACGTGTTGGCCGATCTCGTGGAGCGTCACGCGTTGGGTTTGGTTGTGCCGCCCGGTGACGTCAACCGACTCGCGGCGGCGATGGTCGACCTGTTGAGCGACGCCGGGCGCCGTGCCGAAGTCTCGGCACGCGCCGTCGCGGTGGCCGACGGCCTTCGGTGGGCCAATTGCGTCGCTCCGCTTCGCAAGGTCGTTCTGGAGCCGTGGAGATGGCGCCTCGCCCGGGGGGCGCGAGAGCGCCGCCGCCTAGTGACGCAAGACCTGCAAATTATGCTCGACGACCGCGACGCGGAGTTGGATCGTGTGCGGGCCAACAACGACGAGTTGCGGGCTAACAACGACGAGTTGGTGTTCCTGCGTCAGCACGCGGCCGAACTCGAAGCGATCGTGGCCCACAAAGACCGGCCGTACGCGTTGGCCCGCAAGGCTCCGGGCGCACGCAGCCTGGCCGCGCTACTCCGCCGCGTGCGGCGATACCTCAGCGCCTAACTTCGTTAGGACACGTCGGTAGTCGACGGAGTTGTGGTCGCCGGAGTCGTGGTCGGCGAGGTCGCCGGTGTGGTGGTTGTGGCGGCGACTCCCGATGTGGTCGGGCGCTTGACTGGAGTGGTCGTCGAAAACCGCTTCGTCGTGGTGGTGGTGGTGGTGGTGGTCTCGTCGAACAAAGTCGTGCTCGTCGGGGTGGTCTGCAACGTGCGATCACACAGGCAGCCCGAACCGGGCGAGATCTCGATGATTTCGCGGGAGTGGATGTCCAGGATTCGCAGGGTGTCGAGGGCGCGCGCCGCCGGCACCACGATCACGAGACGGCGCTGGGAAAAGTCGGCCCATTCCTCGCCGCGGTACTTGGGCCTCGTGGCCGGTTCGGGGGCGGTGAGCGGGCTTCCGCTCGCGCAGCGCGTGCGGGGCAGCCCCTGGCTGTCGACGAGCACCGCTGTGCCCTTCTGAAGGACGGACTGGAACCCCACGTCTCGGTTGTTGAGCAAGCCATGGTCGGTGACCCGCGTATCGCTGCGCACGAACACGGATGTGAGCTCGCCGACGAAGGCGGTGATGTCGTCGACCGAGAGCTTGGCTCCGCCGCTCCACTGCAGCGTGGTGTCGTCGTTCAGTGCGTCGACCCAAGCCTGGGCTCTGTCACCGTCGTCGCCGAGCAGCGTCACGAGTGCGGTGGTGTCGCAGACCGGTTGCGACGCCGACCCGGCGTAGAGCCCCGCCGTCGACCCCCGCACCGACCTGATCCCGTTTTTGCCGCTCGCCCCCGCAATGGAGCCGGTCCCGATGTCGGGCACCGCGGAAAACGCGACGCTCTTGGTGAATGGATTGCGCCCGACTACCGACAGCGCCTCGAGAAAGATCTCACCGGCTTTAGGGTGACCGGGGTCGCCGGCGCTGGACTTGTTTGAGGCGTTGTTACAGCCGGCGCCTGCGAACGCCACCGCGACGAACGCGAAAATAAGAAGTCGGAATTGACGCATGAGATCCCCCGAGCTGCGCTGGGGCTAAATCGTTCCGTCGTCGACAGCTTGCACGATCCAGGGCACCACTTCGTCCAGCATCTCGCCGAGCGAGGTGGTTGCCTCGAAGCCCAGAACCTGCTTCGCCTTGTCGGTGGCAGGCACCCGCTTGGCCACGTCGTGTTCGAAACCGGGGTCGCTCACGTAGTTGAACGGCCGCCCGTCTTTGTGCACCTTGTTCCAGATCACCTCGGCCAACTCGAGCACCGACGTGGACTGCGCGGTGGATAGGTTGAAGTCGTTGTTCAACGCGTCCGGGTGAGCCATGGCGTCGACGATGCCACGGGCCAGGTCACCGCCGTAGGTGTAATGCCGGACCTGCGAGCCGTCGCCCAGGATGTGCAACGGGTCTTGGCCCTTCACGACTTTCTGCACGAGGTCGGGTACCACGTGGCTCATGGCGAGTTTCACGTTGCCCGACATCACGTCGACATCACCCAGCGCCCGGCGCTCGCCGATGCCGACGCAGTTGAAGGGGCGCACGATTGTGTACGGCAACTTGTACTGGTCCCACGCGGCGCGGGCGAAGTACTCGACCGCCAGCTTTTGGAAACCGTACGACGACAGGGGCGGTGCGATCTTGCGCTCGTCGCCCTCGGCGCTGGGCCAGTGCTCGGTCGACTCGAACACCATCGATGAGCTCATGTACGTGACCTTCTGGAGGCGCCCGGCCTTGTGTGCCTCGATCGCCGCGTCGCAGGTCGATCCCATGATCCGCTCGTTCTGGGCCAACAGGTCGTAGGCGTAGGTGTGAAAGTACGAGATACCGCCGATCAGCGCGGCGCCGGCGATGAGGTGATCCACCTCCATCGCCGTGGTCGTCATCAAGTCGATGTCGCGGCAGTCACCCTCGATGAAGGTGTAGTTCGCGTCGCTGTCGTAGCTCTTGGTGACCTGGCCGTACTTGCTGAGGTTGTCGACGCCGACCACCCGGTAGCCGCGGCTGAGGAGCTCTTCGACGATGTAACCGCCGATAAAGCCGGCCGAGCCGGTGACAAGAACGGTTTCGCTGTTCAGGGTGTTTCCTTCCGGGCGCTTTTCGCGCGCACTTGTTCAACGTTGAGGGGCGGGCCAAACGCGAACCGGTACCAGTGCAGGTAGCGCAGCAGCCACGCGGCGAGCTTGAAGTTACTGACACCGAACGTGCGGTCGAGCCAGATCGTCGGCAACTCGGCGACGGGCAGCCGCATACGCCGGGCCTTGGCCACGAGCTCGATGCCGACCTCGAACCCGTCGTCGCTGTCGATGCCTACTTCCTGGACGAAGCTGCGCTTGTAAGCCTTGAACGAGTTGGTGGCGTCGTTCGTGCCGACCCGCGCCAACAGGTGTAACGAACGCCCAGCCAAACGTGACAGAGCGGTCTTGAACGCGGGGCCGCCGACTTGTTGGCCGCCGCGCATATAACGCGACGCGGCTGCGACGACGACACCGCGTTCGACCAGGCGGGTCAGGGCGTCGATCTGCTGGGGGTCGTCGCAGCCATCGGCCATCGTGACCACCACGACATCAGCGCGGGCGTGGTCGATGCCGTAGCGGATCGCACGGGCCGGGCCCCGTCCGTAGGTGTTCACTGTCGGCACGAGGCGCGGTTCGCTGTGGGCGTACTTCTCGATCCACGGCATGGTGGAGTCGTCGCGGCTGTCGCAGACCACGAGCACCTCGCACGGCAGCGTGACGGTTTCGAAAATGCGATCAAGGTGGGGCAGGATCGCGTCGCCCTCGTCGTATGCCGTTACCACGACGGAAACCCGCGGTTCGCCCGCCTGCTTCATACCTGCGTGCTCGCGCCGGTAAAGCCCCACACGTCTACGAGCGG
>JACCXE010000117.1 GCA_013697265.1 Actinomycetota bacterium
CTGCTCATTCGTGACATAGGACACCTTTCCGAAGATGAGAGGTGACGACGGAATCAGCGTCAGCTTAGAAGGGTCAAACACCAGAGCTGCCCCGTTCCCGTGCTGGCCGTAGCCCCTCCACATCGAAAGCAGGCCGTCATTATCCTCGGCGTCATGTTCGGTTAGACAGAACACATAAGTGTCAAACGCCTGCTCTTCATCGAAATGCGTGTGATAGTAGAAGTACAATTTCTGCAGAATAGCTGCTCGCGTTTGGTTCCCGCCGGCAGCCTTTAAGAGCGGCTCTTTAGTCGAAAAGAACCTTGTTCCTTCCTGGAGCCCAGAACGCATTTCCTGCATGTCGTTCATGAACAGCGGGTTTGAAAACCAAATCTCGCTTGTTGAAAGAATGCTTTCCATCACCCGAATAGAGGTGTAGTGCGCCAACATTTTCCCCGCCAACACAGGCGCTTCAAACCGGTGATAAAGCGGGTTAAATAAAGCGACCAGTTGGTGGTCGGTCAGTGGTGGCTCGGCTGCGGACCCCATCGTGTTCTCTCCGACTCACCGGGATGCTATCCCGAGAGAAGCGACGATGAGCGAAAATAAGTTTCGCTCCCCGCGCTTGCCAGTATGAAAACGTGGTGAAAGACGAAATCTTTTTGCCGTGAAACTAGCAATGCGACGTAGCTAGCCGGTAGCTAACGGATTTGCGGAGTAGGTCTAAGTGCTTGAAATGTTTGGTAGCGAGAGAGCGCTACCGCCTTTCCCCACACCAGCCAAATCTGCGATATTTTCTCCGATCGTCCGCCTAAAGTCTCCGGATACCGTCGAGCAGTAGGTTCAAATCGTGGAGGCGCAACCACCGATACCGACATTCAGTTCAGGTGCGATCTAACCGAGGGTTTTTCGTCTCACCTCGATCGGCTTGAGCTTTGCGCACCATGTACTTCAACGCGGAGTCCGTCCTCCACCCCTACGCTCCGATGCTACGGTTTGCGCGGTGACTAGGGGTAACATCACGGAACTAACCGCAACAGCCGTTGTCGCGCTATTCATTGACTTGCTGTTCGCTTCGAACGCCGGATACAATGGAGAAGCAGTGCGGCGGAGAGAGTGTCCTAAACAGTACATATCGTCCTCTGTCACATCCGTTCGCCCGCATTCGAGAAACACCTGCAGCACAGGTACAGTCTGCGTGCCTGACGTCACTGGCGTTCGTCGCAATTCACGTACAGTCTTCGCGCCAGTATGGGCCAGAGTATGGACGAAAACATTCGACGGAGGATGATGGCCACTGCGCTGCTCGATCGCTTCACGCACGTCGCCAAGACAATATCTCCGCGATGTGACGCTACTGGATCGTGTTTCTCAGCGTCCCAATCCGGTCAATTTGACATTCGACCTCGTCGCCAGGCAGACAATAGCGCGTCGCACGCACCAGTCCCTCGCCTCCAGCCCAGACGCCGCCGAGTTCGCTGTCGGCAGACCACGCCGTTCCGGCTGGAGACCCTGTGATGATGACCATACCGGGCCGAAGCGTGAAGTTGATCGAAAAGAAATGGATCAACTCTGCGCATGTCCAGATCATGTCGCTGGTCGAGCAATGCTGCCGAAGCTCGCCATTGATGCGGGTCGAGATCTGCAAGTCCTGCGGATCGGCAATCTCATCCGCAGTGACAATCACCGGCCCCAAAGGAGCGCTCGTATCAAATGCCTTGCCGCGCCCCAGCTCGTACCAGACCGTTCCGTTCGACGCCGTGCGCACCTGCCGATCGCGCGCCGTCACATCGTTGACGATGGTGTAACCGAACACATGGTCGAGCGCAGATTCGATCGGGATGTGTCGCCCCGGTTTTCCGATTACCACCGCGAGCTCGGTTTCGCAGTCCAGCTTCTGCGTGAGCGCAGCGTCGAATCTGATCGCCGAGTCGGGCCCAACGACTGAATCCGATGTCTTGACGAAAAACTCCGGCTCCTTGCCGGACAAGGGCGTGTTGGCCTTCTCGCTGTTGTGAGCGCGGTAATTGCTGCCTGCACAAAGAATCGTCGATGGCATAATTGGCGCCTCAAGTCTTACCGTCGAAAGTTCATGGATCGCTGCCAGGGGTGCCGCGGACGCCAGTTGCTGCAACACGAGCTTACCATCGACGCATGCCCGGATCAAATCCGGCATGTTGCGCGCCAGATTTCCGTCAATGCCATAATGCCACGCGGCAGCGGCCAGATCGATCACACGATCGGCCAGCAAAACTCCAACACGGCATTCCTGCTGGTCCGACCTAAAGCTTATCAGTTGCATGGCGTTTCTGTATGTCGCGATTGAAAGTGACTGAAGTTGACGACTGGGGTCGATCGCTCACTCGTCTTTGAACATCATCGACTTGACGTTCTGCAGATGAATTCTCATGGCCGCGAACGCCGCAACGGAGTCTCGCCGCCTGATCCCATCGACGATGGCGCGGTGTTCGACAGTATGCACGTCGCGCATCTTGTCGGTCAGCGTCTTTTTCTTGAGCGCGCCCCAATCGCCCTGATTCCGGATTTCCGTCACGATGACTGAGAAAGCCGAGAACAGCGGATTTCGCGTCGATGCTGCGATCGCCTTGTGCAAGGCATCGTCGCAATTCTCGAATTGTTGCAGGTCTTTCGCCACACATGACTGATCTATGGCGGCCTGCATCTGCTCGATGTCGGCACCGCTCGCGCGCGCAACCGAAAGTTCGGCAATCGACGGCTCAAGCGAGAGCCGAAATTCCATCAGGTCTCGCGGGCTGGTCTGCCGAACGAGATCCAGATCGAGATGCGAGGAGAGCGAAAGGCTTCCGCCCGATAATGCCTGCACCAACGGTTTGCCGCTGACGAACGTCCCGCGTCCGACCTCGCGAATGATGAGGCCGTCCTGTTCAAGCCTGTCCAGCGTCTTCCGGACGGTGTTGCGTGCGGCCGTGAAACGCGACGCAATCTCGCGCTCGGTCGGAAGCTTGTCGCCGGGCTTCAAGGTCTGCTTCGAGATACCGACCTCGATGAAGTGTCGTATTTCCCGTGCCGATTCCTTCGAACGATCTCGCACATTGCCGTCGGTCATCATCCGCATATTGGTTCTCATTTGGGCGACAATCGCACCAATTGGTTGCTCTAGGTGAAATGTTCGGCAGACCATGCGGAACAATCGCTTGATCGTCAATCGGGTTTATGACGAGAAAACACGCATATTAGACTATTTTTATCTCATCTCACTCTCTTGACATAAGCCCCCATCGCACGCACCAATATGGTCCACCGGCGGCGAATTGGTCTTCTATTGGTTCACTTTAACTATTACCTGTGCGAGGAGAGTTCAATGAAGGGCAAGCAAACTTACGTGGTGGGCAAACTTTCGGGTGCCATTGCCGGCGACCGGAAAATCCCGCTGTCGGCCGTCACGAGCGGCAACGGTTTCGTTTTCGTTTCGGGATTGCCGCCGGTCAACCACATAACCGGCGAACTGGTGCGCGGCGACATCCTGGTCCAGACGCGGCAATGCCTGGAGAATGTCAAGGCGGCGCTCGAAGTCGCAGGGTCATCCATGGAGCAGGTGTTGAAGGTGACGATCTACGCGGTGAACTGCGCCTACTTCAAAGATATCAATGCGATTTACGCCGAGTATTTCCCCAACGATCCACCGGCGCGGACTTTTTGCACCGTCGGCGCGTGGCCGTGGGAATTCGACATTGAGATGGAAGCCATCGCGCTGCAGTCGTAACGCCGCCGCGATAACCGAGGCCCAGTTGAGGATCGATACAATGAGTCAGTCTGCCGACCTGGTGACGAGTTCAAGCGTTCTGCAAGATCGCCATTCGATTCTGAAATTCACCGACGTCATCAAGAAGTATTCGAGCGAGCGCGGTTCGATCGTCGCGCTCAATGGCATCTCTCTCGACGTCAAGGAAGGCGAATTCCTAACCATTGTCGGCCCCAGCGGATGCGGCAAGTCGACCCTCCTGAACATTCTCGTCGGACTGGAGACACCCTCGGCCGGCGCCGTTGTTCTGGACGGGGCCAACACCGTCGATCGCAAGGCGGTCGGATATGTAATGCAGAACGACAACCTGTATCCCTGGCGCACGCTGCGCGAAAACGTCGAATTTCCACTCGAACTGCGCAATATCCCTGCGGCGGAGCGGCGACGGATCAGCGCACGCTACCTCGAGAAAGTTCACCTCGCGGATTTCGCCGACGCCTATCCTTACGAATTGTCAGGAGGCATGCGCCAGCGCGGCAACATTATTCGGGCGCTCTGCTTCTCGCCACGCATCCTGGTGATGGACGAGCCATTCGGCCCGCTTGATGCACAAACGCGGCTCCTTCTGCAGAATCTGTTGCTCGGACTCTGGGCAGAAGAAAAGAAGACCGTCCTCTTCATCACCCATGACCTGCACGAGGCCATCGCGCTCGGCGACCGTCTCGTGGTGCTGACTGCACGGCCGGGCCGCATCAAGTCATCGCATCCGATCGATATTCCGCGCCCCCGCAACATTCGTCATCTGCACGAGAATGCCGCCTATCGCGCGCTTCTGAGCAAGGTCGGCGACGAACTGGCGGAAGAGATCCAAGTCCAGGCAGGAGTACACTGATGTCCATCGAAGCGATCGATCTCCCCATGGCAAAAAAGACCGAAGCGCCGGCGCTTTCCTATCGTTCGAAAGTTGGACTGACACGACTCGCGCTGGTTCTCGTCGTTTTTGGCTTCTGGGAATTCGCGTCCGGAAGTCTGTTTTCCACGTTCTGGATATCGAAACCGTCGCTGATTGCCGCCTACATCTTTAAGTGGATCTTCTACGGCGACTTCTTCTATCAGCTATCCTTCACCTTCGGTTCGATGATCGCAGGATTTACGCTCGGGACGGTGCTTGGCCTTTTGGCAGGAGTGGTCCTCAGCCGGTCGCAATTTGCGTCTGACGTCCTCGACCCCTTCCTTGTCGCGATCAACGGCATCCCCCGCGTTGCGCTCGCTCCGCTATTCGTCGTCTGGTTCGGCATCGACATGCTGCCGAAGATCATTCTGGTTTTCACCCTCGTATTCTTCGTCATTTTCTATAATACCTATGCGGGCATCAAGAGTGTCGATCGGCGCTTCACTGACCTTGCTTTCGTCATGGGCGCCAACGCGAACGAGTTGTTTCGCAAGGTCATCCTGCCCGCGTCGCTGCCGCATATTTTTCTAGGCATCAAGCTATCGATTCCCTACGCACTAATCGGTGCGATCATCGGTGAATTCGTGGCGTCGTCAGCCGGGCTTGGCTGGAAGATCCAGATGGAGACCAGCCTCTACAATACCACGGGCACGATGGCTGGCCTTATCGTGATGATGTTTATCGTGGTGGCGATGAATTCGATGCTCGCGGTCATGGAGCGCCAACTGCTGCGCTGGCAGCCGACATCGCGGTTTGCAACGGCCCAATCTCAATAGAAATCGATACTTCAACGCACTGGAGCTTTTCCATGATCTCTCGTCGTGCTTTCGTTTCCGGCCTGAGCGGCGCTATGGCAACCGCCGGCCTCCATCCGACCTTCGTACTCGCCCAGGCAGGCGGCAAGCCGCTGCGCATCACCCATGCGGTGACATCGCTGGCTTATATTCAAAGCTACATCGCCAATCAGAAAGGCTATTTCAGCCAGGCTGGACTGACCGCGCAGATCATCGACACCGGCGGCGGCGGGCCAGATGTTCAGCTCGTGCTCGGCGGACGCGCCGAGATGACGGTCAATGACGGCGCGCAGATCCTGCCGGCCTTGCAGCAGGGCCAGAAGATGATTTGCGTTCTCAGTCTGCTCAACCGATCGATCGTAAATGCAACGATCAGCAATGCTTCGGCCGCAAAAATCAGCCTGACCGACACAATGCCGCTAGCGGAGAAGCTCAGCCGTCTTAAAGGACTCAAGATCGGTGTCACGCGGCCGGGCGCACTGACATGGCAACTGGCCCGGTTCAATCTCGTCTCGGCCGGGCTCAACCCCGACAAGGATGCCCAGATCGTCGCCGTTGGCGGGCCTCCTGCCCTGGCGGCCGCGCTCGACAACGGCGCTGTCGATGTCATCTATATCTCGATGCCCATCGGGGAGAAGCTGATACAGGAGGGCAAGGCGCTGTCCTTCGTCAACAATGCACGCGGCGAAGATCCAAAACTCGCCAACTTCATGATGGAAGGGCTCTGGACCACGCCGGACTATCTCGCCGCGAACCGCTCCACCGTCGAGGCGGCGGTGACCGCCTACAAGAAGGCCTCAGACTTCGTTCGCACCTCGTCGCCCGAAACTGTGGTGGCAGCACTGATGCCCGTTTTTGGCAGCCTCGGCGAGGCGGTGTTGCTGGATTCCGTCAAGCGTATCCAGCCCGCAGTATCGGAAACCGGAAAGGTGACACCGAGCGAGCTTGAGACAACGCAGGCGCTTCTGAAAATGAATGGCTTCCTCTCCAGTACCTTTACGATGCAAGACGTCTTTGACGGCTCGCTCACCAAAGTCTAGCCGCCGCTGACGGTCCACATGCGCCTGTGGGCTTGGTTGGCGAGGGCTTTAAGCGCCTGCGGTGTGATCGTTCGGCCCGAGCCAGTCGAGCGCACCATCGGCCCGCTCTCCGTCAGCGCGAGCCTAATCGCGGATGGCCTTCAGATCGGTTACGCGCTCTTTGAGCATCGGATCGGACACATCAGCGATTCCGTTTTTCGACCGCGTCGTAGAGGCGCTTGAGCTTGGTCTCCGCTTCGGCCGCACCTTGCGTAATTCGGCGCGAGACGCTTGGGCTGCACAAGACGGTGCTCGATGTGCTCGGCCACAATGCTGTCGAGCTTTCCGTCGAGGTCACGAATCGTCGCGGCGCGGCGACGACACGACACGAGATCTTTTCTACGCCGCTCGAACCCTGGCCATAAATCGATCGAGCTCTTCACGGAGCCTGGCGCTCTCCGTCGAAAGGGTTTGCGCAGAATTCAGTACCTCACCTGAAGCTGAGCCGGTTTCGCTCGCCCCGCGACTGACTTCAGTGATATTGCTTGCCACATCCTGCGCGCCGTGAGCAACGCCGTGAATTATTTCGCGCAATTCCTTGCGTAACCGAACTTTGTTGCACGACAGCCGCGGCGATGGTTCCGACGAGTCCGGAAATCTTGCCAATAGTATCGCCGATCTCTTTGATGGCGATGACCGAATCCTGCGTAGCATCCTGCATTCCGGCGATATGCGTCGAAATCTCTTCGGTCGCTTTAGCTGTCTGGCCCGCCAGCGACTTCACCTCCGATGCAACGATCGCAAAGCCGCGGCCTGCTTCGCCGGCGCAAGCCGCTTCAATCGTCGCATTCAACGCAAGCAGCTTGGTCTGCTCGGCAATCGCAGTGATCAATTTGACGACGTCGCCAATGTCCTGGGCGGCATGTGACAGCTTTGCAATCCTCGCATCGGTTCGCTGAGCCTGGGTTACGGCCTCTCCTGCAATTCTGCTGGACTCCTGCGCCCGGCGGCCGATCTCGTAGATAGATGCAGAAAGTTCTTCTGTTGCCGATGCAACCGATTGCACGTTGGACGAAGCCTCCTCCGAGGCGTTCGCGACCCGACCTGATAAGCTCTGAGCGGTCTCGACCGTACGCGTCAACCTGCCGGCGGCAGCTTCGAGCTGCGTCGCTGACGTGGACACTTTCGATACGATGGACCCGACTGCCGCCTCAAAATCTTCGGCGAAACGAATAAGCTCAGCGCGACGTTGCGCACCGGCGGCCTTGTTCTGTAAGTCCCGCTCATCTGCGTCGCGCCCAGCTTTTGCGACCGCCTGCAGTTTGAACTCCTCGACGGCACCCGCCATTTCACCGATTTCATCCTTGCGGCCAAGGCCGGGCAAGACGACATCGAAATTGCCGCCCGCCAGTTCGCGCATTGCCTTGCACATAACGACCATCGGTCGCGATATGCCGCTACCGAGCAAGAATGCCAGGATCGCGCCAAATACCAATCCACCCAGGCCGAGAAGCGTCACAACTTTTTCGGTATGGCTCGCTATTGCGCTCGATTCCAGCGAGAGTCGTTTCTGTTCCTCAATCGCGCCGTTTTTGATGGCCTTGGAATCCTGAACGATGACATCGGCCGCTTCGTTCATTTTTGAAACGAGGCTCTCGATCAGAGCAGTGTTTGCGACAAAATTGGCAACTGACATTTGGCAATTGCCAATCAACGTATTGATATCCTTGATCTATGCAGCCAAGGCATCGTTCTTGGCGGCCACGGATGCAAAACCGGTTTTGAGAAGATGAAGACGCCCCGTCGCGTTATTTGCGACCGTTTGATCGGGACGCGTTACGTAGCTGTTCACGCTTGCGGTGACGGCCGCCGCCTGGATTGCGTATTCCTTTGCCGCGGCCTGAAGGGACGTGAGGGCTTCGGCTGCTGCGCCTTCCGCGAGGTCATCGAGCTTGTAACGAAGCGCATTGTTTATCTTGAGCAGTTCGGTGCTTACTACTTTAGCGTTATCGGTTTTCAGCCTGACAGCTTCAGCAAAGAGCCTGGCGAACCGGCCGAAGTTGTCTGAGAGGACCTAGATGTTCTGCCGACCTTCAGCGCTGGCGGTCTCGGCGGCTTTCCTGATAGCGTCGCCCAATTCCGCTTCTGCGGCTTTCGCCGGCCTTTTGGTCGGATATGGATCCGGTCAACACATAGTAGCGAGCCAACAAACGGTATGCCGTTAGCTCCCGATCAATGTCGCGCGCAACGTCGGATTGGACCACATCGTTTGATAGGATTGCGAACTCGCGGAGATTCGTTCAAAGCCGAAAAAGGTGGTCGCCGTGCTGAATGCCGAGATGCCCAACACTACAGCAAATCCAAGCATAATCTTTGCGCGAAATCGCAAGTTCGAGAGGACACCCGGCCTTCGATTGGTCTTACCAAATTTGAATAATGGCATTGAAAATCCCAACCTTCAGAATGGCATAGCCATGCGCGTCGAGGCGATGCTCCCTGGACAACCGAGATAACGGAGGGCGTCGATGTCCGCCCCGCTCCGCGACAGCCCCTTCATCGCAGCCCTCAAATGCTTGAGACATAACCACCATCGACGCGGATAACCGATCCGGTGATGTAGGCGGCACGATCGCTTGCAAGAAAGGCGACTACATCGCCGTATTCCTCAGGCTTGCCATAGCGCCCCGCAGGGATAGAATCCGTGCTCTCACGGATTACGTCCTCGAGTGCTCTTTGCTCACGCTTGGCTTTCTGCTCGTCGAGGAATCGAATTCGATCGGTTGCTATCCGACCCGGCAGAATAACATTGGCCGTCACGCCATCGATCGCGACCTCACGGGAAAGCGTCTTCGACCAACCGACGAGCGCCAGCCGGAGTGCATTGGAGATACCAAGATTTGGTATCGGCGCAATCACCCCCGGGGACGTGCTTGTGATCACTCTTCCCCATCCATGTGCGCGCATGCCGGGCAAGACACGATCGGTGATGGCAATCACGGAAAGGACCATCTGCTCGAAGTTGTTCCGCCAGAGCACAACGTCTTGGCCGGCGGCACGCGTCGGCGGAGGACCGCCCGTATTGTTTAGGAGGATATCGACGGGCCCAACCGTCGATTCTATTCCCGCTACATGGCCCTTGATCGAATCGATATCTGCGAGATCCCAGACGATTTCCTGAGCCCGACCAGCCGAACCACGGATGGACGCGGCGACGGCTGCAAGCGACGACGCATCGCTATCCGCAAGCACGACAGTCGCTCCTTCGCGGGCAAGCGTGCGGGCAATCGCGCTACCAAGCCCTCCACCGGCCCCAAAGATTAGGGCGACTTTGCCTGCAATACCCAATTCCATCACATGCTCCTTCAAGAGACTACGGCAAGGAGGGCCGACAAACCCCACCTGGGATCGCGCTCAACGATCCGATCGAGTAGAAAATCGACTTCCGCTCTTGCGGCCGCGGTCAGGATCTGCGCGGGGCCGCGCTGCGCGTCCGACGCGATTGCTCCCCGGCGCATCAGAATGTATTTTCGTACTGCCAAGCCAATGCCGGGTTGCTGCTCGTAGCGCAACAACGGTAGGTGAAGATCGAAGAGGGCATGCGCGGCATCGCGGTCCCCCGCCCGCATCAGGCTCATGAATTCGACGAGCATGTCGGGAAACACATAGCCGGTCATCGCGCCATCGGCACCGCGTTCCACTTCAAAATCCAGGAAGAGGCCACCGTTTCCACACAAGATCGAGATGTGGCGCATCGAACCGTCGCGCTCAGAAGCGCGCAGGGCGCTGATCTTCTCCAGTCCTGGCCAATCCTCGTGCTTGAGCATGACGCACGAAGGATTATCGTTGACAATGCGACGGATGACGGCGGGCGTCATAACCACCTGAAACGTCAGCGGATAGTCCTGGGAAAGGCACCTGGGCGCCGATCGCCTCTACGGCGCCTCGGTAGTAGCTCACAATCTGTTCGTCGGTTCGCAAGGTGTTGGGGGGCGCGATCATCACACCCGCCGCCCCGATATCCATCGCCTCACGAGCAAGAGTGCGCATCGCTGCGAAGCCCGGTGCCGAGACACCAACTATGACGGGAACTCGGGTGCGTTTCACCACCTGCCTGATGAGAGAGATCGACTCGGCCGCATCAATCTTGGGTGCCTCGCCGAGCACGCCGAGAATAGTTAGCCCATCGGCACCGGCCGCTCGGTAGAAGTCGACAAGCGTATCGACGGATCGCTCGTCGATACGACCATCGGGATGAAACGGCGTAGCGGCGATCGGGTAGACGCCATTGGCTTGTGGATCAAGTCGCATCACACGGCTCCAACAGTTGCTGGCATTTGCGGCGGCAAATGCGAGGCAACCAGATCCCGGATAGCCGTAATCAACTTCGTGTGCTCAACGAGGGGGAGCCGATCGATGCTCATCTGAAGGGAGCCTGGCCGATCCATTCGGCTGTCGTCAATTGCCTGCCCCACCTCAACCGCAGCGCGCAGAAGCTTTTGCTCGGTCTCCGGCGTGAAATGCTTGAGAAGAGCCGGCGCCAGACCCGGCTTGAGAACCGCCGCCGCAGCCAGCAGCGCGTAGGCTCCCCAGTTCGAGACGCCTGCGACGATCAAGTGGTCTGTCGACGTCACGCCGCCAATCAATGAGCCGTTCGGGACGTCTCGCTCGACGATATCTTTGGGCAGCCGACCCATGCCGATTTCGTTGCCGCCATCGCCAATACCAATCGTCACCCATGGGCGCTTCCAGCCGGGCTCGTCGAACAGAAGGTGCAGCGGAGCCGTTTCTCGCGACATGTCCCAGCCATGCTCGCGATGCGGCAACCCGTCAGAACCGGGTGCGACCCGCTCGATGGCAACGAGATGCGTCAGCGGCCGCGGTTGTGTTTCTAGATAGTGGCGCAACCGGCGCACGGCTGCCTCATCGACAGACACAATCTCTAGTTCGACCCTTCCGGGCAGATTGTCGACAACTGCCCAGACGGCCTTGGCACACGGCGCATCAGTGATGACCGTTACCTTCATACCCGCCTCGATCAGACCGGCGGCGAGTTGCCCCATTCCGTTCAGACCATCCGTTTCTGGCGACGGAGGATTCGCGTGGCGAATAAAGAAACCTGCGACAATGCCAACGTGCTGTTGCTCGACTTCCGTCAACGAAGCGGCGGCTCGGTGCAGGTGCCCGCGGGCGAATTCGGTAAGGCGACTGATATCTCGGCGAATAACTCTGCCAATTATACTTTCAAGATCGCCGAAGACGTCACTCATTGCAGGCTCCATTTATGTTTCTCACATTTTTATTTTCAGGCTCGCGAGCCAGCCTTCCCCGCCGCCGTCATCTACACCAACGTAACGGTCAGTTCGATTTCAACGAGAGCATTGGCCGGCAGACCGCCAGCCGCCAACGACGTGCGAACATGTCGCCCGGCATCTCCAAACAGATCGATAGCAAGCGCAGACGCCGCGTCGATTACACTGCCATGGCGCGTGAAATCCGGATCCGCGTTGACGAAGCCGCGGATTGAAATAATTCGCTTTATCCGCGAAAGATCGCCAATGACCTGATCGAGCGCGAGCAGTGAGCGGGCGAAGCACAATTCGGCAGCAGCTCGGGCCAGCGCAATACCGTCTTCAGCCCGGAGACGACCCGAAATGAGAGCACCGTCGTCGTCGAGCCGTGGCAGTTGACCGCTCACGAAAGCCAGGTTCCCCTCCACCACCACCAGATCATAAAGGCCTTGGGCCTTAATCGAAGGCGGCAGGGGAATACCTCGCTCCCGGATATCGGCGAGAATTTGCGATGATGTGGGCTGATCGATCATCGTTAGCTGGATCCTTCGTCAAAATACGGAGAATTCGGCGTTGCGCCGGTCGGTGATGAGCATCGATGCCGGCTTGTGCGTAATGCAGTACGGCAGCGCCGCGCTGATCACGGCAATCTGAGAAGTAACCCCACAGGCCCAGAAGACAGGAATCTCACCGTCATAGATCGGCACGCTATCGCCGCCGTACTCGGCCTGGCCGAGGTCTGCGATGCCAATCGCGGCCGGATCGCCGAAATGAATCGGGGCGCCGTGAACTTGCGGAAATCGGCTGGTGATTTGGATCGCTCGAATAGCGTCGGCAGGCTTGAAAGGCCTCATCGTGACCACGGTCGGGCCCCCGAATGGACCGACAGAAAGCGTCGCAATGTTTGTCGTGTACATTGGGTTGATCAAGTTGAGTTCGCAATGCCGGATTGATAGACCCGCTTCCTGGATTGCTTCCTCGAACGAAAACGAGCAGCCAAGCGCAAAAGTAACGAGATCGCCTCGCCAAAGCGCTTTAATGTCGTGAACGACGTCGACTTCCTTGCCATCTTTGAACACGCGATAGGCGGGTACATCGGTGCGGATGTCGATATCCTCTCCGAGCGTTGGCAAGCGCGGATCCCCGGGGGCCCCGAGCGCCAGTAGCGGACACGGTTTTGGATTGAGGTGGCAGAATTTCAGAAAATCGGCCGCGTAGGCCTCAGGAAGGATCACGATATTGCTCTGCACGAAACCACTCGCGAGATGGCCTGTCGCTCCCTTGTAATCGCCCGCGCGTATCGCCGCACGCGTCATCGACGCCTTTGCCAGAGTCGAATCGGAACTGGCGAATGTTGGTTGTTCATTCATAGGACGATCTCCAAGGGTCGGAACTCAAAGCCGCGCATATCATATTCCGAGATAGGCCTTCTGGATCTCCGGATTGGCACGAATGTTGGAGGCAGAGCCGGACAAAATTACCCGGCCTGTTTGCAGGACATACGCTCGCTCGGCGATATCCAGCGTCTCGGCCAAACGCTGCTCGACGATCAGCACCGTCACGCCCGAGTCGCGAATTGCCAGGACTGCCTGGAAGATCTCGTCGACGAGTTTTGGCATAATGCCCTGCGACGGTTCGTCGAGCATCAGAAGGCGTGGCCGGGTCATCAGCGCTCGGCCGATGGCCAGCATTTGCTGTTCACCGCCAGATAATGTTTCGGCACGCTGGCTCAGACGTTCCTTCAATTTTGGAAACAACGCAAACACCCGACCAAGCGGCGCTTCGCGATCGGCCTTCTTGCGATGCATATAGGAGCCAAGGCGGAGGTTGTCCTCTACTGACAGGCGCGGAAAGAGGCGCCGGTTCTCGGGAACATAGGCAAGTCCTAAAGCGGTAGTCTCATGCGCGCTCAACGGGTCGATCCGTTGACCATCGAATGTAATCTCACCGGTCCGGGGCTTTTCGAGGCCGGCGATGGTCTTCAGAAGCGTCGACTTACCGGCACCGTTGGAGCCGACCACGGCGACGATCTCACCTTGCGCGACATTGATGGACGCATCGCTCAGTGCGATCAGCCCGCCGTAGGCCGTCGTGACCGTCTCAACCGAAAGCATTGCCCGTTGAACAGTAGGAGCAGCATTTCGGCGATCAAGGTCCATATTCAGGTCAGGTAGCACGATGGCGATCTCCCAGATAAGCGGCAATGACGCTTTCATCCCGAACGACGTCTTTGGGATGTCCCTGCGCCAATACCTTGCCGAGGTTTAGAACCACCGCACGATCCACCAGTGGCATCACAACTTCCATGACATGTTCGACCATCACAATGGTGATGCCGCGGTCGCTGATCCGTCGGATCAACTCAACGCCCTTTCGAGCTTCGACGGGGGTGAGACCGGTCATGACCTCGTCGAGCAGCAAGAGCTTCGGCTCGGTCGCCAAGGCCCGGGCAAGCTCGAGGCGGCGTTTTTCGGGCGGCGTCAATTCGACGGCCGGCGCCGCCGCACGGGTCGCTAGACCCACGAAATCAAGCGTTTCCAGGGCCTGTTCTCGGGCTTGATTCGCACCAGACCGCCGAACGAGCGCACCGACAATCACGTTGTCGAGCACGCTCATTGAGTCGAAACTGCGCGGTACCTGAAAGGTGCGCGCGATGCCCAAAGCGCAACGCTTCGTATCCGGCAGCGACGTGATGTCGTCACCATCGAGGCAGATCTCGCCAGAGGTTGGCGCATAGGTCCCCGCGATTAGATTGAACAGGGTCGACTTGCCAGCACCGTTGGGACCGATGAGGCCAAGAAGCTCGCCTCGGCGCACCTCCAGAGAGATATCGCTGTTTGCGATAAGTCCCCCAAACCTGCGCGTGACGTGCCTTACTGCTAAAATCGATTCGTTTGTCAAGTCGACCTCCCCCGGCCCATCAGCTGGAAGAGGCTTAACAGCCCATCAGGCTTCGCCAAGGCAACGAGCATGACAAGCCCGCCATAGATGATGAGGTCTAGGCCGTTCCCGGAGCCGCCGGCATAACTGCGAAGGATTTCCGTGAGCGGAATCAGGACGGCTGCTCCGACCGCGGGTCCCCACAAGGTGCCGATACCGCCCAGCACCGCTGGAAGGGCAAAGAGCAACGAAAAGCGGAAACTCATAACGCTGTCTGGATCAATGTACCCGACAAAGGCTGCATAGAAGCCTCCCCCGACCGCGGTGAAGAATGCGGATACCGCCGCCGCCGCAATCTTTGAACGGAAAACCTCCACACCCAGGCTTCGCGCAGCTTCTGGATTATCCCTGACGGCACGCCACCAATAACCCCAGCGAGATCCTTCGATAAAAAAGGTCACGAACCAGGTCACCACAAACAGACCCAAAGCGAGATAAAAATATGGAATCTTGTTACGGGCAAATTGAAGTGTGGTCCAACCGTCTTGCCCGACAGGCCACTGGATGCCGAGCGCCGCACCGGCGTAGTCCCAGTTATGTACCAGCAGCAAGCCGATCTCAGCGATGACGATCGTGGCGATCGAAAAGTAATGACCTTTCAGCCGGAAGCATGGATAGCCGAGCACGACAGCCAGTACCGCGGCCAGAACGCCGCCAAGTCCAAGTCCCAGCCAAGGTGTGATGCTGAAACCGACGAAGAGCATCGAGGTCACGTAGGCGCCGATGCCGAAATAGAGTGCGTTGCCGAGCGATATCTGACCACAATAACCACCGAGAATGTTCCAACTCTGCGAGAGTGCCGCAAACATTAGCGTCAAGATCAAGACATTCTGAAGATACACGTCGTGCACGATAATCGGTAGCGCGGCGACCAACGCGAAGATCGCCAATGCCTTCAGTATCTCGAAACGTCGCATCTCAGCGATGGAAGACGCTACAGACTTCGTTTCCGCGCGAGATAAAGTTAGTTCGGTCATCACAACCTCCCGAGCAGGCCGCTCGGCCTGATGAAAAGAACTCCGAGATAAAGCGTGAAAATCCCGACTGACTTAAGCGCTGGTGGCAGGATGAGCGTGGTCAATGCTTCGACGACGCCGACGATAATTCCCGCCACCAACGCACCGAAGATACTTCCAAAGCCACCGAGCGCGACGGTGACATAAGCGACTAGCGCGAACGTGCCACCTACATTCGGGTGGATATAATAGAAGATGGCAAGCACCGCACCCGCGAGACCGACTAACGCTGCACCAAGGCCCCACCCCAGCGCAAAGATGCGATTGCGATCAATCCCGACGAGCGCGACGGCGCCCTGATCCTCGCGGGTCGCCTCCAGCGCCTTTCCAAAATCGGTGCGGCTGATAAGGAGATATAGACCAAGGAACGTCGCAAGCGAAATAGCACCACCATAAATCTGCGGCCATGGCAGGAATACGCCGCCGAGATTAAGCGTCTTCCCCCCCAGCCATGTGTTCGGGATACTTCTGTAATCCGGCGTGAAGAAATACTGCGCTAGCCCCTGAATCAAAATCGCCAGACCAAAGGTTGCGAAGATTTGCACCATGCCTGGATTAGTCTTGGCGCGCATTGCATAGCGTACGACGCCCGCATAGACCGAGATCCCCAAAACGAACATGATGGCGACGACAAGAGGCGCCAGGACTATCGGATCAAGCGCCGTTTCAAAAAACAGACCGAAGGTCGCGTACATCGCAAGCATCAGAAACTCGCCATGGGCAAAATTTACGACGTCCATCAAGCCGAAGATGAGCGAAAGACCCACGGCAATCAGGGCGTAGATCAGGCCCATCGCGAGCCCACTCGCCAGCACCTGAAGGAAAGGCTGCGCACTGGTCATTTCAAGATTCTCTGATCATCGAGTTTCTGGGAAGCTATGAGAAAAAACGAGGCGCCGACCAGTGACCGGCGTCTCAAGTTTCAGGGAGTTCAAGTGTTCATCGGCCATAGTGGCTCTGCAACGGCGACCGCAGCTGGGTAGACAGTGACGAACTGACCGCCGACGTATTGAATAAGTACTGGATCGGCATCGACGTTCTGTCCATCGGCGCCGAACTTCACGCGCTTCCATGGCATAATGGTCCGATTACCGGGAATTTCGGTCGTCGCTAGCGCATCGCGAATCTTCTCGCCATCCGTGGACCTGGCGCGATCGATCGCATCAGCCAGTACCAGTACCGCCATCAATTGCCTGGACGTGTTGTCATTGAGATCCCGGCCGGCGCGGGCCTTGAACATCTCATTTACCTTGAGGATCGACGGCCGCTTCTGCGCCATGTCGAGTGAGAAGCTTGCGCGTGAGATCAGGCCGACAGCCTTGTCTCCCACTGCATCGAAAAACGCCTTGTCCGAAAAACCCGCGGCTTGGGCAACGATGTTCTTCGGCTTGTAGCCGAGTTCATCCATCGTCTTCATAAGCAGGATCGCGTCCGTGGTGTAGCTTGAAGGCAATAACACATCTGGATTTGCGGTCTTGATCTGCTGCACTTCCGCAGTCAGTGATGGCGAGTTCGATTTGTATTTGATGTCCACCACAACCTTGTAGCCACGTTCGGCTGCGAGCTTGCGCTGCACGTTCGAGGAATCCGTACCAAAGATCGTATCTTCGAAGAACAGACCGAGCGTGTCGATCTTCCTGCCCGCCTTTCTTTGCGCGTCGAGAAACTCGAACATTGCGATGGAGAACATCTCGTCATGCGCGGTGGTGCGGAAGAAGAATTTCAGGCCGCGTTTGTGGAGGCTAGGTGACGATGAATCGGCCGTCACGTAGGGAATCCCGTAACGCTCGCAGGTGACGCTCGCCGTTGCAGACACGGACGAATGGAATGCGCCTACGATTGCAACGACCTTATCCTGCGTGATCAAACGCTCGGCCTCAGCCCTGCCCTTTTGCGGATCGCCTTGATGATCCGCGAAGATCAGCTTGATCTTGGCGCCCCCGAGCCCTGCAAGTCCTGCGTTTTTCGCTGTCGGCAGGTCGAGATCGAAGGATTTGTTGACGATGTCGGCTGCCGTTTCCAATGCGTGGCGGGCATCGACGCCGATCTGGGCATTTGCGCCCGACAACGGATAAATCACACCAACCGGAACTTCCGCGCCTGATTGGGCGAAAGCCCGGGCACCAATCAAGGACAAGGCAGCAGCCGATAAAAATACCTCGCGGCGATCGATGACTCGCATACGCACTCCCCCTGTTCAATCGGCCAAGTTAACCGGCTCGCTGGTTTTAGTTTCATATACGTTACATATATGTCAAGCGGAGATTTGTGACGCGTCCGGGTATGGAGTGCCATTGGGTCTCGTGCACGGATGAATTTGTGCCTAAGATGAAATTGCGTCCGCCCCGCCATACGAGCGGGCGTCCGGCGAGGAAGTGACGGATATTCCAATGAAAACTGACAACACCAGACGTTCAGGCACGGCTCGGCCGCGCCGAGCTACGACCGTCTCAGAGAGGGCCGAAAAGGAAGCGACGCGCGCGAAGCCCTCTCAGACCGATGCAGCGCTCGACCTAATACGTTCCAAGATCATCGACCTCAGTCTTCAACCGGGAAGCCGGATCGACGAGCCGCTTCTGATCAAGAAGTTCAAACTCGGCCGAACGCCCGCGCGCGAAGCAATGAGCCGCCTAGTTGCGGAAGGGCTCGTCAACATCGTTCCGAACCGCGGCGGAACTTATGTTCGCGGTCTCGGCTTTCAAGAGATCGGTGAGGTTGTGGCCGCCCAGCAGCTTGCGGAGTCAATCCTCGCGCAACTTTGCCGCTTCGAAGACACAACTCTCGTTGGGGATCTGGAGGCCATCCAGGAGCGATACGTTCGCGAGGTGGAGCAGCGCGCTTATCTCGGCATTACTTCGGTCAACGAAGAATTCCACCTGCGAATGCACCGTACGATCGGCAACTCCTTCTTTTTCGAATTCGCCCAGTCAACCCACAGGCAAGTTCGCCGCCTCCTCGTTTTGATCTACAAGATGGAAGAGACGGAGCAGAATCTGCTCGATGGACAGTTTGAGATGAATCTCGACGAGCATCGCCAAATCATCGAGGCGATTCGCAATCGAGACAGGGCCCGATTGAAAGAGCTCCTACCGGCTCATGCGCGGCAGGCCCAGCAACGCCTTCTAAGGCTGTTGAGCAGCAAAACCATCGAGCCGCTTTCTCTCGACTTGCGCTCGCTATCCCTTACGGAAACAGCCTGAGGCGGCTCGCTGAGTCAGGCTGAACGAGTGCATCGAAGTACAAACTAGGATCTTGTACCGCCTCAAATTTAGATATACGTTACATATATCTCAATGGAGGTTCATTCGCTATGCCCATGCCCGCGCGTCGACAAGCCGCAGAAATCCCTTTTGGCGGTACTCCGTCCGAAACGTTGCCAGTCCCACCATTTCCTGTCGAGACGCCCTGCTTCGTGATTCTGGAGGACGCCGTGCTGCACAATCTGCGGCAGACGGCCAAAGGAGCGGGCGGCATTGAGCGGCTGATGCCACATGTCAAGACGCATCGTGCGCCCTGGCTTATCGAGGCTATGGTCGCCGAAGGCGTGCGTGCGTTCAAAACAGCGACGGCGGCGGAAGTCGAGATCGCCGCAGCGGCCGGCGCCCCCTATGTGGTTTGGGCGTATCCGACGGTGAATGCGATGGCGATTGCGCGAGTCGTGCGCGTTGCTTGTGCCCATCCGAACGTTCGCATCGACGCTCTCGTCGACTCTGTGGAGGGATTGCGGGCCTGGCAAACGGAACTGTCAGTTGCGTCCGCGCCCAATCTTCGCTTGCGGCTCGACCTAGATCCGGGACTTGGCCGCACCGGCGTCGCGATTGGTCCGGGCGCCTATGATCTCGCGCTTGCGATGCAGGACGCGGGTTTATTTGGGGGGTGGCATGCGTATGATGGCCACATCCAGAATCCTGACCGGCAAGTGCGTATCCAACTTGTTTCCGAACTAGCTGACCGTCTGCGCGGTTTTCTTGCCACGGCCCGTGATCGTGGCCTTGAGGGCGACTTGATCGCAGCTGGCAGCTACTCCTTCGATCTCTGGCCAAGCGAACTTGTTCGATGGGTTTCACCGGGGAGCTGGACCTATTCCAGCTCGCAGCACGACGTCGATCTAGCGGATGTAGGTTGGCGCATAGGCGGCTACGTGCTCGCTACGGTCCTCTCCGTCAGAGAAGGTACGGCTACGCTCGATGCTGGTTCAAAGGCAATATCGCCGGATATTCCCCTCACGGATCGATTTCGCGGTCCAGGACCAATACGCCTCATGAAGGAAGAGCACGTGGTCATCACGACCGATCGTCTAAAGATTGGACAACAGGTTCCTTTGATCCCACGCCATGGCTGTACCGCCGCATACCTTTACAACCGTGCGTTGGTGCGGCTCCGTGACGGACGCTGGGAATATCGCGCGCAACTTGGCGCATCTCGTTCGGGCTATGCACCAGAGGAGCGGCTCGGATGACTCTTAACCCTCAAGGCGCCATCGAACTTGGCGGGCGGAAGTTCAATCATCGGATGGTGACAGCCGCGGACATACGATTTCATCTTGTTGAGGGCGGCAGCGGCGCCCCGGTGATCCTGATGGCCGGCTATCCGCAAAGTTGGTACGCGTGGCGGCGCGTGATGCCACTCCTGGCAGATCAGTACAAAGTTATTGCGGTAGATCTCCCGGGACAGGGTGATTCAGACAAGCCAACAGGTGGCTACGACACCCGTACGACTGGCGAGCGTATCAACGCCCTGATCAAAACCCTCGGCTACAATCGTTACTTCATGGCAGGCCACGATATTGGATCATGGATCGCATACCCCTATGCGGCAAGATACCCGGATGAAGTGATACGGCTGGTCCTGCTTGATGCCAATATACCCGGCGTCACGCTCCGACCGACCCTCGAACTTGGTTTCGAACAAAATTGGAGAGCTTGGCATTTTTTGTTCAATACCGTTCCCGATCTACCTGAGGCTCTGCTGCAGGGTCGCGAGCGCATTCTTATTCAATGGTTCTTCCAGAAAAAGACGGCCAACCCGGCAGCGGTATTCAGCACGGCAGACATTGACGAATACGAAAGAGTTTACAGCAAGGTCGGCAACCTGGGCGGTATGCTCGGGTACTACAGGGCTGTGTTCGAAGACATGGCGCAGAACAAAGATCTCGCGAAGGAAACAGTGAAAACTCCAATACTCGCACTCGGGGGGGACAAAGGGAGCGCACCAGACATCTACGAAGCGATGAAACCGCTTTGCGAAAATGTTCGCGGCGGCGTCATCGAAGACTGCGGGCACTACATTCCAGAGGAACAGCCAGAAATCCTTGCTGCAAAGATGATCGAGTTCTTCAAAGATGCGCACCTTTAGGCTGGCTTTCCCTCTTGAGGATGAACTCGGATCTGTTGCGGTCCTCGACCTCCTTGAGCAAGACGGCAAGGTCCATGTCGGGGCGCTGCTGTTACGAGCAACCCCGACGTAGCGACTTCGATCTGACCTAATTAATATCCATGCACCATTAGACCACGAGCGCGGCCTCGCTGAAGGATGCCCCCCTGCACTCGGACAGTCGCAGACGGCGACCCGATCGCAACAAGGAGACCATTATGTCTGTCAACAAGGCTCATGACGAATTTCACACCCTCGATATGAATGCGGGGTGGGAGGTGCCTCCAGGCTATCCGAGCGGAATCCAGCAAAAGATCCTGTCCGGCTCGCTCGATGAGACAGGCCGTCGCGGTAGCCGCAGCCGCTTGTTGCGTTTCGAATCGGGCGTCTACACCACAAAGCCGTTCGTGCACGAATACTGGGAGGAGGTCCTCTTAGTGTCGGGCGATTTGACGGTCGGCAATGACGAAAGCGAAAATGGTGGTGAGAGCTATCAGCCTCTTACCTACGCGTGCCGCCCGCCCGGTGCGATGCACGGACCGTTCAAATCCGAAAAGGGCTGCATCCTGTTCGAAATTCCACTACTTTGATCCAGTCTGACAGACAGCATTCATCGGGCGCACCTAGATTGGCGCGTTCGCCTATTCGGCAATCCACATCGATGCGCAGTTCGGCATGCCCCAAATCCCATAACTCTGTGGAGGATAACATTCCCCGCGGATTGTTGTCGGAATGGCCATCCCGATGTCGGACGTCGCGCAGGCGGCTCACGGAAATAAGACCATGATCAACGACAGTATTGAATTCACAATCCACGAGGACGGCCATTCCTTCACGCGGAAGCTGCATGTAGACGGCCTGGTCATCGCTGGCTGGACGGGGCGTGACCCTATCGCGCGCGACAAGCACATAGCAGAGCTCGTGGAATTGGGCGTGCCACGGCCGTGATCGACGCCAATCTACTATCGCGTAGCATCGCGCCGGCTATTGCCACGAAAACCGATAGAAGTAAGCGGGGATAGCTCCAGCGGCGAGGTGGAATTCGTTCTGATTCGGATCGATGGACGCATGTATGCCGGGGTTGGATCGGATCATACCGATCGGAAGGTAGAGACCTACAACACCACTGTTTCGAAGCAAATGTGCGACAAGCCGATTGCTCCGGAGCTCTGGGCTTTTGACGACGTCGCACCACACTGGGACGATCTCATCCTCCGCTCGTTTGCAACCATCGACGGCACGCGCGAACTTTACCAGGAAGGCACCTTGATAGGCATCCTGCCACCGGCCGATCTGATCGCGCGCGGCTTCGGCTCACCGGGTCTGCCAGAACGATTCGGAGTATTCGGCGGCACCTTTGCCGCGAAGGGAGGGATCAGGCCAGCCTCCCGCTTCGACTTTGAAATCGTTGATCCAGTGCTCGATCGCTGCATCAGGCAGGGCTACGCCGTAGTATCGCTGCTCAACGTCGGTTGACCAAAAGACGGATTTCAAAAGGCGGTGGCACGTGGTCGGTTTCAAGCAAATCGAAGCTTTGGTCTCGGTCGTGACCCTTCGAGTTTCCGTAGAGCTGCTCTCAAGCTGGACATGACCCAGCCCGCTATTTCCCAACGCATTGCTCATCTTGAAAACGAGTTGGGCGTAAAGTTGCTACAACGCAAACAACGCACGACTCTACCGACGCCTAGCGGACGGCAAATGATGCTTTACGCGGAAAAGTTATTGGGGAAGCGATCCGCAATGCTTGCCGCAGTCAGCGGCCGTTCAGCGGTTCGTGGGGTCCTTCGCCTTGGTGTCGCGGAAACTATTGTGCACACTTGGCTGACACGATTGATTGGTGACGTCAGCGGTCGATATCCCGACCTTTCGCTGGAAATCGAAGTAAATACTACCCCGACTCTTTGCGAGCGATTGCTGGCTCAGGAGATAGATCTAGCCTTTGTGGTCGCGCCGTTGACTGCGCCCGAACTGCGCAGTCGAGGCCTCTGCGACTACCCTATCGGCTTTCTTGCGAGTCCGTCGCTTGGAATAGGCGAAGGTATCCAGACGATATATGACCTTGCCCGATTCCCGATCATCACGTTTCCACGCAAGACCCAGCCTCATGAACTCGTTTCTTCACTCTTCAGTCAACCCGACGTGCCGATTATTCAGCTGCATGCGATCGCTTCTCTGGCAACGATGATCCATATGGCAGTTGAAGGACTCGGCATCGCCGTGATCCCAACCGCAATCGCCAAGCGCGAGCTTCAGGACGGTCGCCTGCTCCTTTTGTCGACCGATCTACGGGTGCCAAAGCTCGTGTTTGAAGCAAGCTGGCTGGCGTCGCCGGACGCTCTGACGGCTGAACTCATAGCCGACCTCGCTGTCAAACTCGCCAGGACGAAAGCCCCTAAGGATGACGGCGAGTGAGCCAGCTTAGATTTCATCAGCGAACCGCACGGGACCGTGCCATTTGAGTGCGGTAGTCACCTAGTCTTACTGCGTCATAATTTTTCGACGCCGATATGTTGCAGCATGGGCTCGGCAGCACGGGCATCGCGGCAGATTGCTGATGAGCGCGTTGGTTAGTCGTATGCGCATGGTTGCGATCGAGTTCG
>JACCXE010000141.1 GCA_013697265.1 Actinomycetota bacterium
CGCTACCGGGGCGAAGACCACGAAGACGAGATGGTCGGCCTGATCGAGTTGTGTTGCATTGGCGGCGCCGCGCCGTCGATCGACACTGCGATGCACGCCCTACTGCCACCCCGCCACGTCGATCACCTGCACCCCGACGCCGTCATTGCGTTTGCGGCCGCGGCCGACGGCGAGGCTCTCACCAAGGAATGTTTCGGGGAGGACGTGGCCTGGGTGCCGTGGCGCCGGCCCGGTTTCGAGCTTGCCCGCGAGATCGAGCAACTGCACGCCGAGCGACCCGACCTTCGCGGCGTGGTGCTGGGCGGCCACGGCCTCACCGCGTGGGGCAACACGTCGGCCGAGTGCGAGGCCGCCTCGCGCCAGATCATCGCGGAAGCGGCCGCGTTCATCGCTCGCCGCGGCAAACCCGAACCGTTCGGCCCGTGCGTCGACGGTTTCGAACCGCTGCCCGCCGACGAACGCCGGCGGGTTGCCGCCGCGTTGGCTCCGACCATTCGCGGCCTGGCCGCAACCGACGGGCCCGTGATCGGCCACTTCACCGATAGCGACGTCGTGCTCGACTTTCTCGCAAGCGAGGCCTCGGCCCGCCTCGTGCCGCTCGGCACGTCGTGCCCTGATCATTTCATCCGAACCAAGGTCCGCCCCCTCCTGCTCGACCTGCCGCCCACCGCCTCCAAAGCTGAACTCGTCGCGCGATTGCGCGCGCTACACCTCGATTTCCGTGCCGAGTACGCGGGGTATTACGCGCGCTACGCGAGGCCTGAAACGCCGGCGATGCGAGGCGCGGACCCCGCGATCGTGCTCGTGCCCGGCGTGGGCATGTTCAGCTTCGGCGTCGACGCGGGCACTGCGCGCGTCGCGGGCGAGTTCTACGTGAACGCGATCAATGTGATGAGCTGCGCCGAGGCGCTGTCGACTTATGCGCCGGTGCCCGAGGCCGAGAAGTTCAAGATCGAATATTGGGCCCTCGAAGAAGCCAAGCTCCAGCGCCGCCCCGCGCCCAAGCCGCTCAGCGGCAAGGTTGCTCTCGTCACCGGCGCCGGCTCTGGTATCGGCAAGGCGATCGCCGAACGGTTGGCGGCCGAGGGCGCCCAGGTTGTGTCGACGGACTTGGTGAACACCGACGTCTGCATGGATGTCACTGACCCGGCCTCAGTGGTCGAGGCCTTCCGCGACGCGCTGCTCGCATTCGGCGGCGTCGACATCGTGGTGAACAACGCCGGACTTTCGCTTTCGAAGTCGCTGGGCGAAACCACCGTGGAAGACTGGGACACGCAGCACAACGTGATGTCGCGGGGCTCGTTCCTGGTGAGCCAGGAAGCGGCCCGCGTGATGGTCGAGCAGGGCCGGGGCGGCGACATCGTCTACGTGGCTTCCAAGAATGCTGTGTTCGCGGGTCCGAACAACGTGGCCTATTCAGCGGCGAAGGCAAGCCAAGCCCACCAGGTGCGATTGCTCGCAGCCGAACTCGGCGAGTTCGGCATTCGGGTCAACGGCGTCAATCCCGATGGCGTCGTTCGGGGTTCGGGCATCTTCGCCAACGGGTGGGGGGCCGAGCGGGCCAAGGTCTACGGCGTGCCCGAAGAAGAGTTGGGCCAGTTCTACGCCCAACGAACCTTGCTGAAGGCCGAGATCCTGCCGTCACACGTGGCCGCGGCGGTTTTTGCGCTCCTCGGTGGCGACTTGGCCATGACTACAGGCACACTGATCCCCGTCGACGGTGGAGTTGCGTCGGCGTTTCTGCGGTAACGGTTCCTTAGGGGGACAGATGATCACGCGCGATTTCCTTGACGATCACAACGCCACGCTCACCGAAGCTCTGGCCCGCGGCCTCGACCACACCCGGGCCGTGCTGGCCGACCAGGGCGTATCGGCCGACGATGTCATCGACGCGGTCGAGTCGTTCTCGGTGGCCGCTCCGTCGTGGGCGGTTGGCACCGGTGGCACCCGCTTCGGCCGCTTCCCGATGGGCGGCGAACCGCGCAACACCGCCGAGAAGGTCGACGACGTCGCCGCGCTCAACGCGCTGACTGGAGCGAACCGCACGATCAGCCTGCACGTGCCGTGGGACAACCCGGCCGACCCCGCCGGGTTGCGGACCTACGCGGCCGAACAGGGCATCGCGTTCGACGCCATGAACTCGAACACGTTTCAGGACAATCCCTCGACCACGGACAACGGGCGGGTGTCCTACAAGTTCGGCAGCCTCGCCAACGTCGACGACGGCGCCCGCAAGGCCGCGCTCGAGCACAACCTGGCCGTGATCGACCTGGGCGTCAAGCTCGGGTCGAAGGCGCTGACCGTGTGGTTGGCCGACGGCATGAACCACCCGGGTCAGGCCAGCTTCCGAGGCCAACTCGACCGGGTGGCTGAGGGCCTGCGCGAAATCCACGGCCACCTGCCCGACGACTGGCTGATGTTCGCCGAGCAC
The DNA here is from genome assembly GCA_013697265.1 of Actinomycetota bacterium. Taxonomy (GTDB): domain Bacteria; phylum Actinomycetota; class Acidimicrobiia; order Acidimicrobiales; family JACCXE01; genus JACCXE01. The sequence goes on from JACCXE010000141.1 coordinate 2,432, forward strand.
AAGCCGTTCGAGCCCGCGTTCTATTCGTCGGTGAACAACGACTGGGGTAGCTCGGTGCTGTTGGCGCAGGCCGCGGGCGACAGGTGCAAGTGCCTGGTCGACCTCGGTCATCACCTGCCGAACACCAACATCGAACAGGTGGTGTCGCGCGTCGCCGCTACAGGCCGCCTCGGTGGCTTCCACTTCAACGACTCGAAGTACGGCGACGACGATCTCACCGTCGGTTCGATCAAGCCGTTCCAGCTCTTTCTCATTTTCCTCGAGCTGCTCGAAGTGGGCGGCGGCGGCATGCCCGACATCGCCTACATGATCGACGAGAGCCACAACCTGAAAGACCCGCTCGAAGATCTGATCCAGGCCACCGACGCGATCCAGCACACGCTGGCGCTGGCCCTGTGCCTCAAACGCGACG
>JACCXE010000145.1 GCA_013697265.1 Actinomycetota bacterium
GCCGGCCACCGTGTGTCGACTGCGGGTTTTGCGGCGGCTACGGATGCCCGATCCATGCCAAGGGCGACCCGATCTCGGCGCTGGCGCGTTCGCTGGCCACGGGCCGCCTCGACCTGCGCAGCGAGGCCTACGTCACCGACATCGTCCTCGGCGGGGGCGGGCGGGCCACCGGCGTGCGCTACCTCGACCTCACGGCCTATCCCGACCCGCCGACCGTCGAGGTGCGCGCCGCGCGGGCGGTGATAGTCGCCGGGGGCGCGTTCGAAACGCCGCGGCTCTTGCTGCGCAACAACATCGGCGGCGACAACGTCGGGCGGTATCTCATGTACCACTTTCAAACGTTCACGGTCGGCATCTTCGATCGGGACACGGGTGGCGATCGGGGCCGGTCGGTCACCCACCTGCACGACGATCTGATGATCGACGCGCCCGCGATGCGCGCGGCCGCGAAAGCGGCGGGCCTGCCCTGGCTGCGGGGCGGCACCACCGAGCACGGCTCGGGCCGCGGCCCGATCAGCGAGGCCGGCACCTACGGGCGGGGCAGGCACCACCTGCCTTCGATGCAAGACAGCGCGCTGCGCCGCCGCATCTGGGCCTTCACGATGCAAGGCGAAGACCTGCCCCAGCCGACCAACCGCATCGACCTCGACCCCGTGGTCAAAGACGCGTGGGGCTTTCCCGCGGGACGAGCCACGTACGCCCCGCACCGTCACGACATCGCGGCGTCGGAGTACTCCAAGGTGCTGCACGAGGCGGTGATGCGCGAGGCCGGCGCGCAGTCCGCGTTCTCGGCCACGTCACCGCGGGGCGACGAGGCGCCCGAGTCGCGTCACGTGATGGGCACGGCGCGGATGGGCACCAACCCGTCCACCTCGGTGGTCACGCCGTGGCAGAACGTGTGGGGAATCGACAACCTGTTCGTGTGCGACTCGTCGGTTTTCGTCACCTCGGCCGGTTACAACCCAACGCTCACGCTGGCGGCGTTGGCCCACCGAGCGGCGACGCTCATGATTTCGTCGGAGAATTAGCGATATGACTACGACAATGCGTGCCGCGGTGCTCGGCGGCGGGCCCGGGAAGCTGTCGGTGGAAGAGGTGCCGGTACCCGAGGTGGGCGACGGCGACGTGCTGGTCGAGGTCGATCTGTGTGGTGTGTGCGGCAGCGACCTGCACATGGTGCTCGACGGCTGGGGGGCCAAAGGTTCGTGGGAAGGCCACGAATGGGTCGGGCGCATCGCGGCCACTGGTAACGCGGTGACCAAGTGGAAGGTCGGCGACGTCGTGGTCGGCGGTCCGGCTGTGCGCTGCGGCGAGTGCGACCCGTGCCGCGCCGGTCGCCCGTCGTTGTGCGAAGCGCGCGACACACCGGGCGCGACGCCCGATCACGGCGCGTTCGCCACGTACAAGGTCAGCGGTGAAGCCGAGGTGTTGCCGATGCCGTCCGGGTTGGCGGCGCGCGCGGCCGCGTTGGCCGAGCCGTTGGCGGTTGCGTTGCACGGAATTCATCAGGGCCGCGTGCAACCGGGCATGCGGGTGATGGTGATGGGCGCCGGCCCGATCGGGGCGTTGACGATCGCCGCGCTGCGGGCGATGGGCGTTGACGACGTCACGTGTTCCGAGCCAACCGAGATCCGCCGCGACATCGCGGCCGCGGTCGGCGCGGCCCGCGTCATCCATCCCGACGAACTGCACGTGCCGTCGATAGCGGAGCCGGGCCTGGTGGTCGACGGGGCGGTCGACGTAGTGCTCGAGTGCTCGGGCCATGGCCGAGCCATGGAGGCCGGCCTCGCGCAATGCAAGAGGGGCGGCATGCTCGTGCTGGTCGGCGCCGGCATGGCGCAGCCGAAGTTCGATCCGAACCGCATCCTGCTGAACGAAGTCGTCATCACCGGCGCGTTCACCTACGACAAGGACGGCTTCGCCGAGGCGCTCGACTTGTTGGCTGGTGGCAAGATGCCGGTCGACGCATTGTTGGAACCTGGCGAGGTCCCGTTAGACGGTTTGCTCGACGCGATGCGCGGCCTCGCCGGTGGCGAGATCGCAGGAAAGGTGTTGGTGAAGCCATGACTGGTCCCGCATTTTCAAAGCCGCCACGGCTCAACCACGTCGCCATGTCAATGCCGGCCGACGCGCTCGACCAAGACGGCCGCGACGCGATCACCGCGTTTTACGGCGACGTGTTCGGCTTCGAGGAGTACAGCGAGCTCACGAAAGACCGGCACATGCTCGTGTTGCGAGCCCACCACCACGAACAGTTTGTCTTCCTCATCGCCGAGGACCATCCGATGCAGGCGCCCCGCCTCGACCATTTCGGAGTCTCCGTCGCCAGCATCGACGACTTCAACGAGGTGCTGCGCCGGGCGCGGGCGTGGAAGGAAAAGGAACCCGACAACGTCGACCTCATAGAATCAAAGGTCGAGGAGTACGAAGGCATGCTCAATCTCCACTCGTTCTACGTCGGCTATCGCTTCCCGCTGATGGTCGAAACCCAACACTTCGAATACCTCTTCTAAGACGCCTTCCCCCGGGTTTCTGCGCCACCAAAATCCGGTGATTGGGGCCGCGAAAGCGTAAATCACGGCGGCGGATTCTGACTATCAACGCAACAGCTCGGTGAGTCGAGAACGATTCGACTCAATCGGGAGGTTGGTATGGGCAGTAAGAACAGTGGTCGTTATCGGAGGCTG
>JACCXE010000193.1 GCA_013697265.1 Actinomycetota bacterium
GGGCCAACGTGCTCGACCGCCTGACGCCGCGCGAACACGAGGTGCTGGGCGAGATCGCGCAGGGCAAAAGCAACGGCGCCATCGCCGCGGCGCTGGTGCTTTCCGAACGGGCCGTCGAGAAGCACATCAACTCGATTTTCTCGAAACTCGGCCTCACCGAGGAGCCCCAGACCAACCGGCGGGTAAAAGCGGTGCTGATGATGCTGGGATCGAGCGAGCCGTAGACGGAGGGGGAGGCGAAGCCGACCAGAGAAATAGTGGGGCTAGCACCCCTGCGAATTGGGGAGCGAGCATCCTTGGCGTGACGTAAGTCACGGCGCAAACTTCCAAGGTGGAAGGCGTTTCGAACGTGCGTGTATTGATCGTGGACGATCAGGCGCCCTTTCGCGACGCGGCTCGGGCCGTGGTCGAGCGGGCCAGCGGTTTCGACCTGATAGCCGAAGCGGTATCGGGTGAAGACGCGGTAAACGCCGTTGACACGGCCGGCCCCGACCTGGTGCTCATGGACATCAACATGGGTGGCATCTCGGGGATCGAAGCCGCGACCCAGATCAGCGCCGCGCATCCCGAAGTAACGATCTTCCTGCTGTCGACCTACAACCGCGAAGACTTGCCGCCCGACGTGGCCGAATGCGGCGCCGCCGCCTACCTGAACAAAGAAGAGTTCGGCGGCCGCTTGCTCAAGAAGACCTGGGAAGCCGGCGGTCAGGCCGGTTGGCGGGTCCGAGTTCACTAACGCCGCGGCACCGCGCCGCCTGGCTAATACGCCTCGGCCGCGACCTTGTAGGCCTGCACCATCTGTTCCCGGCCCTTCACCAACGCCGGTTCCAGCGCCGTGGTGGGCGGCGGAGCCTTGAGGTCGGCCATCGTGGCTTCCGACAGCACCGTCTCGCCCGGCTCACAGAATTGCTGCAGCCGGTTGGACAGGTTCACCGTGTCGCCGACCACTGTGTACTCGATGCGCTCCTCGGAGCCGAGCAGCGCCGCCGCCACGTCGCCGGTTGACACGCCGATGCCGAGGCCGAACGCCGGCATGCCGTCGCCCGCCCACTGGTCGTTCAACGTTGCCTGCTGGCGGTGCATGGCCGCGGCCGCGTCGACCGCGTGCGCGGCGTGTTCGTCCATGGCCACCGGTGCGCCGAACACGGCCATCACCGCGTCACCGACGAACTGCATCACCGTGCCGCCGTTGGCGATGATCGCCCGGTTCATCTCGGCGCGATGGGCGTTGAGTTGGCCGGCCAGCTTGGCCGGGTTGGCCCGTTCCGCGATCGTGGTGTAGCCGCGGATGTCCGACATCAACACGGTGACCCGCAGGTTCTCGGTTTCGCCGATCTTGCCGCCTTCGCGCCGCACCTTTTCGGCCAGGCCTCCCGGCAGCAACCGGCTCAGCGTCTCGCCCTGCTCTTCACTGGCCACGATCGCGTCGTGCAGCGACCGCAGGCGTTTCAACGAGGCGCCGCCGGTAGAGGCTTGCTGGGCGATCGTGAGGAACAACTTGTCGACCTCGGCCGCCGCGGCCGCCGGGGTGATGTTGCGCGCCGCCGCGATCGCCTTGATCGGGCGGCCTTCGGCCACGAGTTGCAGCAGCGTCTCGTCGCTCTCCGACAGCTCCCCGTCTTTGGTCACCGGCCGCACCATCATCGACACGATGCTCGGGTCGATCATCGATCCGCCCCGGGCCACTTCGAACACCGCGCGCGAGAGGTGGTCGCCATCGGCCACGCGGTCCTTCAACAAATAGGCGTAGCCCACGGCGTCTTCGGCCAACAACGACACGGCGTAGTCGGGGTCGTCGTACTGGCTCAGGATCACGATGCCCGTACCGGGGAATCGCTTGCGGATTTCTTTGGCCGCGTCGATGCCTTCGCGCGCGAAGTTCGGCGGCATCCGGATGTCGGTGACAACCACTTGGGGTTCGGCCTCGAACGCGCCGGCGACCAACTCGTCATAGTCCGCGGCGACGCCGACTACTTCAAGGTTCTTGTCCGCTGACAACAGGGCCCGCACGCCCTCGCGCACGATCAAGTTGTCGTCGGCAAGGAACACGGTGATGCGGTCTTCGCCCACAGTGATGATTCTGCGCAGGTGTGCGGCGGCATAACAAGCCAGGTCGCCCCGTTTCGTCGGGGGTGCCACCACCACCGCATGACACAGGTCTGCAACCTGTCCGGGCACGCTCAGCTCTCGTACGTTGACGGTGTGCGAGCCATAGTCGTCTCCTGCGCCCTCATATTCGCGGCCGCGGGCGTTTCGGCGTGTGCTGGAGACGATGCGACTAGCGGGATTGAGGTGGCGATGAAGGAAATGCGTTTCACGCCCTCCGCAGTGTCCGTGGTAGCCGGCCGCTACACGGTGGTCGCGCATAATGCCGGGGGGCTGACGCATACGTTCAGCCTCAACGAGCTTGGTCAAGAAATCACGGTCACACCCGACAAGACCGCCACCTTTGAGGTCGACCTCACACCCGGCACCTACCGCTATGTCTGTCGCATCCTCGATCATGAGGGCCTCGGAATGCGCGGCGTGTTGAAAGTTCGCTCGAAGTAACAGAAGGAGTAGCCATGCGCATCGAATCATCCGTAACCGCCATTTCGTGGATTCCGTCCGACGCGATCTCGAAGGCCTCGTTCAAGGCGCCGTTCGAAATCGGCATCGCCCACTATGACGAGCCGTTG
>JACCXE010000218.1 GCA_013697265.1 Actinomycetota bacterium
GCCTCGGCGCCGCGCTCGAGGCGGCGGTCGGAGCGCTGGCCGGGCCCGATCGAACGCTGCCCGCAGCCGAGCTCGAGGTGGCGGTGCTCGATCGAGGCGCACCCCGTCGCGCCTTCCGTCGCCTCACCGACGGCGAAGTCACCTCCCTTCTTTCCTAAAGCGGCCGCTCGCCCCACTGCGGCCGTTAGGTTGAGCAGGTGGAGCGCAGAATCTTCGGGCTCGAATACGAGTTCGGCGTCTCATGTACATTGCGCGGGCAACGCCGTCTGAGCCCCGACGAGGTCGCCCGTTACCTGTTCCGGCGCGGGGTGTCCTGGGGACGGTCGTCGAACGTCTTTCTCGAAAACGGGGCCCGGCTTTACCTCGACGTCGGAAGCCACCCCGAATACGCCACGCCCGAGTGCGACACTGTGGGCGAACTCGTAGTGCACGACAAGGCGGGGGAGCGGACCCTCGAACACCTCGTGATCGAAGCCGAGCAGCGCCTGCGGCAAGAAGGCATCCGGGGCGTCGTCTACCTGTTCAAGAACAACACCGACTCGGCGGGCAATAGCTACGGGTGTCACGAAAATTACCTAACGAGCCGTCGCGACGACTTCGGTCATTTCAGCGAGGTGCTGATTCCGTTTTTCGTGACGCGACAGATTTACGCCGGCGCGGGCAAGGTGTTACAGACGTCGCGGGGCGCCGTGTTCTGTCTCGCGCAGCGCGCCGAACACATTTGGGAAGGCGTGTCGTCGGCCACCACGCGCAGTCGCCCGATCATCAACACCCGCGACGAGCCCCACGCTGATGCCGAGAAGTACCGTCGCCTGCACGTGATCGTCGGCGACTCGAACATGAGCGAGTACACGACGTTTCTCAAGATCGGCACCACGTCGATCTTGCTGCGCATGCTCGAAGACCCCAAGGTCGTACTGCGCGACATGACGCTGGAAAATCCGATCCGGGCCATCCGCGAGATCAGTCACGACATCAGCTGCACCCGCAAGGTCAAGCTGGCCAACGGGCGCGAGGCGTCGGCTCTCGACATTCAGTTCGAGTACCTCAACCGGGCCGAGCGCTACGCCAAGACCCACGACCTGCATCCACACGAGACGCAAGCGATGCAGATGTGGAAGCACTGCCTCGAGGGGATCGAGAAAGACCCTTTCAGCCTTGACCGTGAATGCGACTGGGTGATCAAGCACAACCTGATCGAGAAGTACCGCGAGAAGCACGACATCCCCCTGGGCCATCCCCGCGTCGCGCTGCTCGACTTGCAGTACCACGACGTCAGCCGCACCCGCGGCGTGTTCTACAAACTGCAGAACGCCGGCGTCGTAGAGCGCATGGCAAACGATGCCGAGATCGACCATGCGATGGACAACCCGCCGCAGACCACACGAGCAAAGTTGCGGGGCGACTTCATCCGCAAGGCCAAAGAACGGCGCCGGGACTACACGGTCGACTGGGTGCACCTGAAGGTCAACGACCAGGCGCAACGCACCGTGCTGTGCAAAGACCCGTTCAAGGCGAAAGACGACCGCGTCGACCGCCTCATCGCTTCTCTTTAGCAGTGCCGGCTTTTCGTACCGGAACCGTCACGGCAATCCTCAGCGAACGCGCCGGCTTGCAGCGCGTGGAGGTCGACGGCGAACCCAGCTACGTGCTCACCCAGTTGATCGGCAACGTGGCCGTCGGCGATCGCGTGGTGGTCAACACCACCGCGGTTGACCTCAGCCTCGGCACCGGCGGATGGCACGTGGTCCACTGGAACCTGTCCCACCAAAACGGCATCACCGTGCCCGGCGGCGGCCACGTGATGAAGCTGCGCTACACGAGCCTGCAGGCCGATCTTGGCGTGGCCGAAGAACACCACGAGTGGGCTGACACCATCGATGGCACCCCCGTCGTCGCACTGGCGCTGCACAGCCAACTGGGCCCCGCGGCGGCCGCGATGAAGTCAGTGGATGCGACGCGGCGGATTATTTACGTGATGACCGACGCCGGCGCCCTCCCGTTGGCGCTTTCCGATCTCGCTGCCGACCTCGTGGCCGCCGGGCTCGTCGACGCCACCGTTACTGCCGGCCACGCGTTCGGTGGCGACGCCGAAGCGGTGAACGTCCGCTCGGCCCTCGCCGTCGCTTGCCACCATCTGCGCGCCGACCTGGTCATTGTCGGTATGGGGCCGGGCTCGGTGGGCACGGGAACGGGCACGGGCTTCAGTGGCCTCTCGGTGGGGGCGACCCTCGACGCGGTCAACGCCGCGCACGGCCACGCGATTGCCGCGCTGAGGGTTTCCGACGCGGACAGCCGGCCACGCCACCAGGGCGTTAGCGACCACAGCCGCACAGTGCTTCGCACCGCGGTGCATACGCCCGTTACAGTCCCCGTTCCGCACGGCACAACTGACCTGCCCGACTTGGGCCCGCACGCGACGGTGATCGAAGTCGACGTGCCCGATGCGCTAGCGCTGTTGGCCGCGAACCACATCGCGCCGACCACGATGGGACGCGACGCGCTGACCGACCCCCGCCTGTTCAGCTTCGCCGCCGCGGCCGGCGCTTATGCCGCGCGGCTATTACGCCAGTAGCGTCGGACTCACGATGTCCGCCGTAATCGACGAAAACCCGCCTGCCGCGGCTGCCGCGAAAAAGAAGCGCTCCCGCCGCCAACTCATCGAGTGGGGTGTGGTGATCGTCGCTGCCCTGCTCACTGCGATGGTGTTGCGCCTCGCGGTCGTGCAAGCTTTCAGCATCCCGTCGATCTCGATGGAGCGCACGCTGTTGGTGGGTGACCGGGTGCTCGTGAACAAGCTCAACAAGAAGGTTCACCACGGCGACGTCATCGTGTTCGAACGGCCCCCGGGCGAAGAAGCCGCGGCGATCAAGGACTTGATCAAGCGGGTGATCGCGTTACCGGGCGAGACCGTGTCGACCAAAGACGGCAAGCTCTACGTGAACGACAAGCAGCTGTCCGAGCCGTACCTACAGCCAGGCACCCAAACCGTCATGGATCACCCCGTGACCGTGCCGAAGGGCCACGTGTGGGTGATGGGCGACAACCGCACGCAGTCACGCGACAGTCGCTTCTTCGGGCCAATCAACCAGTCGTTGATCGTCGGCCACGCGTTCATACGGGTGTGGCCTCCCAACCGCTTCGGCGGCATTTAGTCATCGT
>JACCXE010000243.1 GCA_013697265.1 Actinomycetota bacterium
TCGACAACATCTTCCGCTTCACGCAGGCCGGCACCGAGGTATCCACGCTGCTCGGCCGCATGCCGAGCTCGGTGGGTTACTCGCCGACGCTGGCCGACGAGATGGGCGAACTGCAAGAGCGCATCACGTCGGTCAAAGGCAAGTCGATCACGTCGCTCCAGGCCGTGTACGTGCCGGCCGACGACTACACCGACCCCGCGCCCTTCACCGCGTTCACCCACTTCGACGCCACGACCAACCTCGACCGCGGCGTGTTCGCCAAGGGCATCTTCCCCGCCGTCGACCCGCTGGCGTCCACCTCGAACATCCTTCAGCCCGGCGTCGTCGGCGAGGAGCACTACGACGTCGCCCGCCGCACGATTCAGGTGCTGCAGCGCTACAAGGAACTCCAGGACATCATCGCCATCCTTGGCCTCGACGAGCTCACCGAAGATGACAAGGTGCTCGTCGGCCGGGCCCGCAAGATCGAGAAGTTCCTCGGTCAGCCGATGTACGCCGGCGAGCCGTTCACGCAGATCCCGGGTGCGAACGTGCCCGTCCTCGAAACCGTCGATGCGTTCGGCAAGCTGCTCAACGGCGAGTTCGACGAACTACCCGAGCAGGCGTTCTTCAACGTCGGCGGTATCGACGACCTCATGAAGAAGGCCGACGAACTCAAGGCGCAGGGCTAGATACATGTCGATGCAGGTCGAGGTCGTGTCGCCCGAGCGCATTCTGTTCTCGGGCGAAGCGGACATGGTCGTGGCTCGCGCCGAGGGCGGCGACATTGCCTTCCTCACCGGCCACGCGCCGTTTCTCGGCACGCTCGGCATCGGCATCGTGAAGGTCACGCTCACCGCCGGCGGTGAAGAACACATCGCGGTGCACGGCGGCTTCGTGGAAGTACGCGACAACCACGTGATCATCCTTTCCGACGTGGCCGAGCTCATGGACCACATTGATGTGGAGCGCGCCCGCAAGGCCAAGGACGAAGCCGAAGCGGCGCTGCGCGCCGGAAACGACGGTGAAGCTGAGGCCGCGCTGCGTCGCGCCGAAGTGCGCATCGAACTCGCCGGCCTCGGCAAGTAGCGGTAGCGCCGAAGGCGCCGTATGGCCGCCCGACTCGGTGTCGTGTTGCTGTTACCGCGGCACGCATCCACTGAAATCGACGGGCTTCGCCGCGCTCTGGGCGTGTCGCCCATTGAACGGGTGCCGCCGCACATCACGCTGGTCCCGCCGATCAACGTTGCCCACGACGACCTTGATAACTCGGTCGCCCTGGTTCGTCGGGTTGCAAGTGAACGGGCCGCGAAGCTCCACGTAGTCGTCGGCCCCGTCGACACGTTCCACCCGGTGACACCGGTGATCTACCTACGGGTGAGCGGCCCGGGGTTGGACACGATTCGTGCCCTGCGCGACGCGCTCGACACCGGAGCTCTCGCGCACGAGTTGAGCCACGAGTACGTCCCGCACGTAACCCTGAACGACCTGGCGACGCCCGAACAGATCGACGGCGCGCTGGCGTCGATTAACCACTACATCGAGCCGATCGCCCTCGACGGCATGACCGTGCTCGAACAGGGCGACGACAAGGTGTGGCGCCCGATCGCCGACGCCCCGTTCGGCAACGAACCCGTTACCCGCACGATCGGTGCGGATGCGGTGACGATCGCGGTGAACGAGCACCAGTCCGAGGCGGCCTCCCACGTCGGTCGGTATCGCGCCCTGGTCGTCGAGGCCTTCGTCGACGGCCGCACGGTTGGCATCGCGCGAGGCCGGGTCGCCGACGGTGACGTCGCGTGGCTCGACGAACTCGTGGTCGTAGGCGAGCAGCGAGGCAGCGGAGTGGGCGGCGCGCTGATTCGCGCGTTCATCGCGGCCGCGCGCGCAGGCGCGGCAACCGAGCTACGGGCCGCGCGCGGCGCCACGATCGGCGGGTTTCTCGAGCGCGTCGGCTTTGCACAGGCCGCCACCAAGGACTTCGTGCTGGGCCTGTAATAACCGCATCGTCGTTCTAGATTTGGCCCGAGGACTCGACTCGCCGCGATTGCCTGGGCCCCGAAACGATCCTCGCGTCAGCGACTAGTTGAACTGCACCGACGAGTATTCGCTGAGCTTTTCAAGCCGATGGTGGGCGGTGACGAGGCGCACCGTGCCCGACTTCGACCGCATCACCAAGCTTTGGGTCGACGCGCCGTTCGGGCCGTAATGCACGCCGCGCATCAACTCGCCGTCGGTGATGCCCGTGGCCGCGAAGAAGCAGTTGTCGCTGCGCACGAGGTCGTCGGCGGTGAGCACGGCGCTCAGGTCGTAGCCGAGGTCGAGCGCGGCTTTGCGCTCGTCGTCGTCACGGGGCCAGAGGCGGCCGAGCTGTTCGCCGCCCATGCACTTGAGTGCAGCGGCGGCGATGACGCCTTCGGGTGTGCCGCCGATACCGAACAGAATGTCCGCTCCCGAGTCGGCCCACGCGGTCGAGATCGCGCCGGCCACGTCGCCATCCTGGATGAGCCGGATGCGGGCACCCGCGGCGCGTACTTCGGCGATCAGGTCGGCGTGACGGGGGCGATCGAGAATGACCGCGGTGATGTCGCGCACGTTCTCGCCCTTGGCTTTGGCAACCGCGGCAAGGTTGTGGGCGACGGGAGCTTCCAGATCGATGACGCCGCGGGCTTCGGGGCCGACGGCGATCTTTTCCATGTAAACGCAGGGACCCGGGTTGAACATGGTGCCCCGCTCAGACACCGCGATCACCGCCAACGCATTGGCTTGCCCCAATGACGTCAACGTGGTGCCGTCGATCGGGTCGACGGCGATGTCGGTCTGAGGCGGCGTGCCGTCGCCGATGCGCTCGCCGTTGTAGAGCATCGGTGCTTCGTCTTTTTCGCCTTCGCCGATGACGACGATGCCATCCATCGACACGGTGTCGAGCACGACGCGCATGGCGTCGACCGCGGCGCCGTCGGCACCGTTTTTGTCGCCCCGTCCCATCCAACGGGAGGCCGCGAGGGCCGCCGCTTCGGTGACGCGGACGAGTTCCATAGCGAGGTTGCGGTCTGGCGCCTGCTGAGGTGACATGGCCGCCGACCATACTTGGGGTTAATGACTAAACGGGCCGACTGGGAAAAGGCGTTCGAAGCGTCGCCGCGGCGCGATGTCGACGCCGAAACGATGAGCGGTGTGCCGATCGACGCGGTCTACGGCCCCGACGACGGCGAGTTCCCGGGCCAGTACCCGTACACCCGCGGGCCCTACGCGTCGATGTACCGCTCGAAGTTGTGGACCATGCGCATGTTCGCAGGCTTCGGTACCCCGGAAGACACGAACGCCCGCTTCAAGGAGATCCTGCGCAGCGGCGGCGACGGCCTGTCGACCGCCTTCGACATGCCGACGTTGATGGGGCGCGACAGCGACGACCCCCGCAGCGAAGGCGAGGTAGGCAAAGGCGGCGTATCGGTCGACACCGTCGTCGACGTGGCCGACCTGTTCGCCGACATCGATCTTGCCAAGATCTCGACGTCGATGACGATCAACTCACCGGCACCGATCTTGCTCGCCATGTACGTCGCGGTGGCCGAGCAGCACGGCACCGTACGCAAGGAGCTGCGGGGCACCCTTCAAAACGACATGCTCAAGGAGTACCAAGCGCAGAAGGAGTACATCTTCCCGCCCCGCCCGAGCATTCGTTTGGTTACGGACGTGATCCGGTTCACGGCGGCCGAGATGCCGCTGTGGAGCCCCGTTTCGGTCTCCGGCTATCACATCCGCGAGGCGGGATCGACAGCTGCACAAGAGCTGGCGTTCACGCTGGCGAATGGTTTCGCGTACGTCGAGTCGGCGATGGCCGCTGGCCTCGACGTCGACCTCTTCGCCCCGCGCTTGTCGTTCTTCTTCAACGCCCACAACGATTTCTTCGAGGAGATCGGCAAGTACCGCGCCGCCCGACGCATCTGGGCTCGCTGGTTGAAAGAGCGCTACGGCGCCAAGAGTGAGCGCTCGATGCAACTCCGCTTCCACACGCAGACCGCGGGCGTGTCGCTCACCGCGCAACAAGCCGAACTCAACATCGCTCGGGTCGCCATTCAAGCGATGGCCGGCGTGCTCGGCGGCACGCAAAGCCTGCACACCGATTCATTCGACGAAGCTCTCGCCCTCCCAACCGAGAAGGCGGCCCGCCTCGCGCTGCGCACGCAACAGGTGATCGCGCACGAGACGGGCGCCGCGCTCGTGGCCGACCCGCTCGGCGGCTCGCACTACGTCGAGTGGATGACCGACGAGATGGAGCGCCAGGCCGAAGAAGTATTCGCCCACCTCGACGACGTCGGCGGCGGCTCCATTCTCGAGGGCTGCTTCGCCTGCATCGACAACGGCTGGTTCATGGGCGAGATCGCAGACGCATCGTGGCGTCTCGAGCGCAAGGTGAACGACGGTCGACGCATCATCGTGGGGGCAAACGCGTTCACCGACGGCGACGGGGGCCGCCCCCCGATCTTGTCCATCCCGCCCGGGGCCGAAGAGTTGCAGCGCAAGCGGTTAGCCGACGTGCGTCAGGCTCGTAACGACGCCGCGGTTGCCACCGCGCTCGATGCGGTACGCGTTGTGGCGATGGAACCCACTGCGAATACGATGCCGGCGATCCTCGATGCGGTTCGCGTCCACGCAACCGAGGGCGAGATCATCAATACGATGGCCGAAGTGTTCGGCCGCTACGCCGAGGTGGCAGTGCTTTGACAGATTGGATGACCCCGCCCGAGCCCGAGCCCGAGCCCGAGCCCGAGCCCGACGCCCACGACACCGAGGCCGAGGC
>JACCXE010000253.1 GCA_013697265.1 Actinomycetota bacterium
GAAAAAGTGGGCGTCCGGATAGGACGGGTCGGACGCGACTGCCCGGCTCACGTAGCCGAGGCCTTCGTCTTTGAGCCCGGCGAGGCGCACGAGCCATCCCCGGTAGGCCAGGGCCACGGGCTGGGTCGGGTCCTTCTTCAAAATCTTGTCGTAGAGCTTCACCGCGTCCACGGCACGGCCCTCGCCGATGAAATTCGCGGCCTGCTCGAGCTCGGCCGACGTCGACGACGGCAACGACCCCGTGACCGGGGCGCCGGCCGGACGGGACCCGACCGCTCGCGCCAACCCGATCCCTGCGACCAACGCGACCGCCAGGCAGCCGGCGACGACGAGTGTCCCGCGCCTCGTCCCCCGACTTTCTGCGGGTTCTCCATGACTGCCGTGGGAGACCCGCAGAGAGTCGGCGGGTTCGAGGGCACGAACGGCCGCGGCAGCGCGGGCGACGTAGTCGTCGCGTAGGGCGGAGTAGTCGGTGGCGTTGAGGTCGCCGGCGGCCTGTTCGGCGTCGAGGTCGGCGATGGAACGCAGCAGGAAGTCGCGTTCGGCTTCGAGCGCGTCGCGGTCGACGGTGTTCACAACTGCTCCTGCACCAAGGCCCGATCGGCGTCGGTCGGATGGGCCAACGAGCGCCGCGACCACCGTTGCAGCGCGAGACCCAGGCCGGCGGCGGCGCCCACCACGACCACGACCGGCACGATCCACACCAGTCCACCGAAGCCAGACCGGGGGGGCGTCAACAAGATGTCGCTTCCGTAGCGGTCTTCGAGGTACGCCTCGATCTCGCCGCGGGACTCGCCCGCATCGATCCGACGACGGATCTCGCCGCGTATCGCGTGTGCGGCGGGCGCGGCCGACTCGGCGACGGACTGGCCGCTGCACGTCGGGCATCGCACTCCGCGCGAGATGGTGTCGGCTTGCTTGGCCGGAGTGGCCAAGGACGAGTCGCCGCCGAACGCGGCGTAGCCGAGCGCGAACACGACGATGAGGCCAAGGGCCAACCACGCCAGGCGTCCGCTCTTCACGCCGCCCGCTCCACCTTGCGCACCAGCGCCTCAAGCCCGTCGGCCGTCGCTCCCCCGGTGATCTTGGCTTGGACCACGCCGTCGGGGTCCACGAGGTAGCTCTCGGGCAGGCCCCGCACCCCCCACTCGAGCGCGATCGACCCTTTGGGGTCGTCGAGCACCGTCCAGGTACCGCCGTTCTTGTCGAGGAACGACTTCACCGTCGGCACCCGGTCGCCGTAGACGACCTGAAGCACCGCGGCGTCGGCCGCAGCCGCGTGACGAGCCGCGAACTGCACGAGTTCGGGGTGCTCACGCCGACACGGCACGCACCAGGTCGCGAAGAAGTTGACGATCACGTATTTGCCCCGCAGATCCTCCAGCGTTTCCGCAGGGCCTGCGATCACATCGCCGGTCGCGACTGGTGCGGGCCGGCCAAGCAGCGGGCTGTCGGCGATGCGCTCTTTGGCAGGCGACGACGTCGCGGCAATGGCGATTACGCCGAACAGCACGAGGCCAACCGCTCCCGCGATCCAGGGCGCGACGCGACGCCGCTTCATACACGCACCACTTCGGTGGCGTCGGGCACCGCGGTGACAAACGGTTCGGACGCCGGCGCCGTCGGGTTTCGGCGACGCTTGCCAGGCACGAGCGCGAGGGCGGTGCCAATCGCGATGATCGCGCCGCCGGCCCACAACCAGTTCACAAGTGGTGTCACGACGACCCCGATAATGGCGGTGCCGCCCTTCGACGTCGGCGCGCTCACGAGGGTGAGATACACGTCGTCGAAGAGGCCGCCCCGCACGGACGGCGTGCCGATGGACTGGGTCGCGAACGGATACGTGCTGAGCGCGGGCCGGTAGACCTTTTCGTTGTCGATGCGCACCGACGCGCGTACCGCCGTGCGGTTCGGGAACCTCTGGGTATCCGAACCCTCATAGGTGACCGTGTGTCCGCCGACCTTGGCCGACTGACCGGGCCTGAGCCGAACCTCGTCGCGCTGCACGAACGACATCGACGCCGCGAAGCCGATCGCAAGCACGACAACGCCGAGGTGCACAACCATGCCGCCGTTGGCTCGGCCCGACACGCCTCGCCACCACGGCTCACCGGCGCGGCGCGCAGCGCGAGCGGCGAGCCCCAACTGACGCAGGGCGGCCGCGCCGGCGAAGGCGCCGAGGGTGAAGGCGAGCAGCGCGGCGACGCTGCGCATGCCCAACGCGACCAACACCGCCAACGTGAGGCCACCGGCCCAGGCCGGGATGAGCAGCCGGTCGCGCAGCACGCCCGCACTGGCCTTGCGCCACGGCAACGCGGGTGCAACCGCCATCAGGAACAGCAACGCGAGGCCGATGGGGCCGGTCATGCGGTCGAAGTACGGGCGGCCGATCGACAGCCGGCTGTTGTTCATGGCCTCGGCGATGAGCGGGAATACCGTGCCCAGCAACACCACGAAGGCGAACGCAGCGAACAACAGGTTGTTTACGAGGAAGGCGGACTCGCGGGACACGGGCGAGTCGATCGTGCCCGGTGATCGCAGCGCGTCGCCCCGCCAGGCAAGCAACCCACACACCACCACGACGATCACGGCAAAGAAGGCGAGCAACAACGGGCCGATGCCGGACTCCGTGAAGCTGTGCACCGAATCGAGCACACCGGACCGGGTGAGGAACGTGCCGAGGATCGTGAGCGCAAACGTCGCGGTGACCAGTGAGAGATTCCACACCCGCAACATGCCGCGCCGCTCTTGCACGAGCGCCGAGTGCAAGTACGCGGTCGCGGTGAGCCACGGCAGGAACGACGCGTTCTCTACCGGGTCCCAGGCCCAGAAGCCGCCCCACCCCAAGACTTCGTACGACCACCACGCGCCGAGCACGACGCCCACGCTCAGCAGACCGAACGCCACGAGGGTCCAGCGCCGCATGGCGAGCACCCAGCCTTCGTCGACGCGTCCGGTGACCAGTGACGCGATCGCGAATGCGAATGGCACGGTGAAGCCGACGTATCCGGCATAAAGGATCGGCGGGTGGAAGGCCATCAGCGGATGGTTTTGCAGCAGCGGGTTGGGGCCGGGACCGTCGGTGGGCACGGCACCGCTGACGGTATGGAATGCGTTGGCCGGACCGATCAGCAACATGAAGAAGAACGCGCAGACCACCAACATCGTGGCCAGGGCCCAACCGAAGACCGGGTCGCTGCGTTGGCCGCGATGACGCAGGGTGAGCGCAGTGAGATAGCCGGCGAGCACCAACACCCACAGCAAGATCGAGCCTTCGAGCGCCGACCACGCCGACGCGATTGTGTAAAGCAGCGGAGTGGATCGGCTGCCGTTGTCAGCGACGTACTGCAGGGAGAAGTCATGACGCAGCAGCGCCACTTCCAT
>JACCXE010000255.1 GCA_013697265.1 Actinomycetota bacterium
CGGCGTGGCGTCGCCCGCCAGCACGGCGGTAAACGCGAGGTGCGACTCGGTAAGCGTGAGATCGCGACCGTCGGCCAGCGCGTCGAACAGATCGGGCCAAAGAATTTTGTCTCCCGAGCCGACGGGCCCGATGGGATCTACCACCAGAGGTCTTTGTTCAGAACGCCGCGGCCGATGAGGCCGAGCTGCACTTGGGACGTTCCTTCCACGATCGTGAGCTGGAGGGCGTCGCGGTAATACAGCTCGGTCATGTGGTCCTTCATGTATCCGGCCGCACCGAGTAGCTGCACGGCCAAGCCCGATGCCCGCACCGCCATCTCGGTGGCGTAGTACTTGGCCATCGACAGGTAGGGCACGAACTCGCGGGTGAACTCGCCCCGATCGGCCATCCACGCGCTGCGGTACGTGAGCAGACGGGCCGCTTCGATCTCGGTGGCCATCTTGGCGATCTCCCACTGGATGCCCTGGAAGTCGGCGATGGTGCGGGTGAACGCCTGGCGTTCCTTCACGTAGTCAACCGCGTACATCAGCGCGCCCTCGGCCAGGCCGATGCCGCGGGCGGCCACGATCGGGCGCATGGCGTTGAGGCCGAGCATGGCCAGTTGGAAGCCGCCGACCTCGCCGATCACGTTCTCGGCCGGCACCCGCACGTTGTCGAGCAGCAGTTCACCAGTGTCGATGCCCCGCACACCCATCTTCCGGTCGGTCGAGCCCACCGAGAGCCCGGGCGAGTTCCGGTCCACGATGAACGCTGTTATCGAGTCGTGATCCCGGGCCGTGGGCTCTTTCGTCTTGGCGAACACCGTGTACCAGTCGGCCTGCACGACGCCTGACATCCAGGACTTGGTGCCACTGAGGATGTATTCGTCGCCGTCCTTGATCGCCTTGGTGCGCATGCCCATCACGTCGGAGCCGGCCTGGGACTCGCTCAGGCCGAACGCGCAGCGGGTCTCGCCTGATGCGATGCGAGGCAGGTACTTCTTCTTCTGCTCTTCGGACCCGGCGATCATGATCGGTCCGGTGGGCAGGCGGGTTAGCAGCAGCATCAGCGCGGCGGTGTTGGAGTACTTGGCCACCTCTTCGATCGCGATGGTCAGCCCGAGGATGCCCGCTCCGCCGCCACCGAACTCCTCAGGGATGCACAGGCCGAGCAGATCGGCGTCGCGATAAGCGTCAAAGATGTCTTGCGGGTACTCGCCGGTGTCGTCGATTTCGCGAGCCCGGGGCTTGATCTTGTCCTGCGCCAGGCGGCGGACAGTCTCTTGGAGGGCGAGCAGTTCGTCGGAAAGCGCGAAATCCATGCCGCAAAACTAAACAACGACACGTGATACGCGCCTATCGGCCCACCGATCTTGACCGGCTTTACGAGATCTGCGTGCGCACTGGGGCGTCGGGCCAGGACGCGTACGACCTGGTGACCGACAAGAACCTGTTCGGCCATGTGTTTGCCGCGCAGTACGGCCTACTCGAGCCCGAGCACGCCTTCGTGATCGAACACGACGACGGCGTGGCGGGCGGCTACGTCCTCGGCGCCCTGGACACCAACGCCTTCGAAGCCAAGTGCACGGCCGAGTACTGGCCTGTCCTACAGGGCCAATACGTCGCGGGATCAGGCCAAGGCCTGGACGCCATGCTGATCGGGATGATCCACAACCCGTCGCGCATGCCCAGTTCGATCACCGAGGACTACCCCTCACATCTCCACCTCGACCTGTTACCGCCGTTTCAAGGCGGTGGCAACGGCCGCAAGCTGATGGAGAGCTGCATGGAAGCCCTCAAGGCCGACGGGTCGCCCGGCCTGCACCTAGGCGTGAGCGCGCAAAACAAGCGAGCGCTGGGCTTTTACGCCCATCTTGGGTTCCAGGAGCTGCACGCGAACCCGATGGTCCACGTGCTGGGAATCAGGCTTTAACCTTCTCGATCGAACATCGCGGAGTAAGGTCCGGCTCGGGCTGTGGTGCTTCTCGGGGCACCCCAACCGTCGACAGTCGAAAATCAACTTTGATCCTGGGGAGGACCGTTGAGAAAGTTTCGTTTGCTCGCTTGCGGCGTTGTCGCAGCTGGCTCCATCATGATTTTCCCGCCGACAGCGGCGGACGCGGCGACGTTGCAAAGTTTGACGGTCCCGCGCTTTTTGAATAGCACTCGCAGCACCCTTGTGGGCACGTCGGGCGGAGATCCTGCCTGCGTCGCACCGGCGACCGGGTGCAGTCATGAGACAACGCTCGAACGGAGTTCGTGGACCGGCTTTCGCACCGTTTCCGGCAGCGCTATGTATGGCTTCGGGCAGGTCTTCGGCTGCTACGTCGGCACATACGACTTCAAGACTCACTGGAATCACACCTACCTGCTTCCTGAGTCCCAGAGCGCGCAAGTAGGGCCGGTTTCCCGCTCGTACACGAAGTATAAGACACAGAGCCAAACGGCGGACAGCGGCGCCTATCGCACGACCTGTGCCGAAGCCGCTCCCGTCGAACCGGACCTTGACAAGATTCTTCCGTGACGCTGGAGCACGGTTGACAATTCGGTCGCGCGCCGCCCGCGTAGCCGTCACCAGCCTGGGTGTGGGCCTCGCCTTCATTGCATGCAGCCAGAACAGCGGCTATTCGGCGACGACATGCGCTGAATTCGCGACCGACCTTGGCAATCGTCTGGACGAGAAGCTGCTCGACACCGGGTTTGACCCCGACCGCCCTGTCGTCACCAATGCGATCTTCAGCCTTCTCGCCAGCGAGAGCAACAAACTCGGCCCGGCTATGGCCAAGGCCACCGCGGACAACTGTGCGGTCGGCGGTTTCGTCGATCGGGTAATCGCGCAACTCTCGCCGCGAGCTCGCCGAGTCGCCTTTACGCACAGCGCGTCCCAGGTGGACGCGTCACGAGCGATGGCAAGATTCGAGGAATGGGAAGACTTCTTCAGAGGCTTCATCGCCCCGGTGCTCCCGGTGCGAGTCGAGAATCGCTGAAGCAGAAGTCTCCTCGGGCCCGAGCCGCTCGCTTGATTGGCGTGGCTGCCGTAGCGTTTCTCGCACTCGTTCCTGTAGTCGCTCCGCCCATCGCTCAACGCCTGGTGGGCGAGCACCCCGAGCTCGGGAGTCTCGAGCCTCGGCCAGTTCGGGCCATCGTGGGGGCCGTCGAGTCCAGCTTCGACGCGACTGGACGAATCCAACCGCGCGCCGCATCGGGTGTCGTCGCCTCGGTCGAAGGTGTCGTAGCGGAGATCAACGCTCCAAACGGCAGCGCGGTCACCCGTGGTGTTCCAGTACTATCGATCGCGACGGGGTCTACGAACGAAACGATCACCCAAGTCTTGGCGCCTGCGACGGGCATTGTCCAGCGCCTCGCGCTCGCTCCAGGATCACCGATTGCGGCGCACGAGATCGCAGCTGTCGTCGAAAGCACGGAGTCGGTCGTGGCGGCCTCGATCGAGCCGAAGCGGCTCTACTCCTTCACAGAACGTCCGCTCAGGATTGACGCGCGGCTGGTCGGCGAGGTTGCGTCCTTCCCGTGCGACTTTGTCGATCTGGCACGCAGCGATTCGTCGGCCTCCGAAGACGTTACCTACAAGCTGCGTTGTGCTATTCCGCAATCCATTCGAGTGGTCGTCGGCTCGCGGGCCGAGTTAAGAATCGTCACGGCCCGCGCTGACCGTGCCGTGACGGTTCCGTTGACCTCGCTAGAGCGAAACGCCGCTGGTTCGTTTGTCACAAGGCTCGTTGCGGGTAAGCGCGACCGAATCGCGGTGACGACTGGCATCGCATCGGATCGAACCATCGAGATTCGGTCAGGGCTGGACGAAGGCGATCTGGTGCTTGACCCACCGCCATCTGACAGTAGATGACCGCGCTCGTGCGGCTCGTTGGGTTGTCGCGCTCAGTGCCGGATGGGTACGTTCTTCGGCCGATACTGAGAGATGTCGATCTACGCCTGGATTACCGAACCTCTGTACTGATCAGTGGACCGAGCGGCTCTGGAAAGTCCACCTTGCTAAACATCCTCGGCCTGCTCGATCGACCTTCAGCAGGCAGCTACTGGCTTGACGGAGTTGACGTCGCCGCCTTGAACGATGACGAGCGCTCTGAACTCCGCGGAGGGGTTGTCGGCTTTGTGTTCCAACACTTTCACCTCCTGCCCACGCTGTCCGTCCTCGAGAATGTGTTGATGCCGTCGGACTACACAGTCGGTCGTCAGTCGGCCCTACGTGACCGCGCCGAGGACCTCCTCGCGATCGTTGGCCTCGCTGATCGCTTCGAGTCCAAGCCGATGTTTTTGTCCGGTGGCGAGCAACAACGGGTAGCAATCGCGCGTGCACTACTTCGCGAACCGAAGCTGCTGCTGGCCGACGAGCCGACGGGTGCTCTCGATGGCGCTACCGCAGAAGAGGTACGCGGTCTACTGATGGCGGCCGTCCAAGAGGTTGGATCGACCGCCGTGCTCGTCTCGCACGACGTCGCCCGCTATGGCCCCGTTGTCGACCGCCATTTCACGTTGGTGGACGGCAGGTTGACGCCGGCCGAGGGAGTCCCCCGATGACCCGCTTGGTCAGCCTGAGGGGAGCCGCTCTGCAGTTACGTGCCAACCCGGCTCGATCAAGCCTTACGGCCTTTGGCGTGCTGATCGGCGTTTGGCTGGTCACCATCATTGTCACATTGGGTGCAACCGCCCAGGGGTTCGTCGCTGACGAAACGCATCGGTCGTTCGGCCTCAGCGGTGTCGCGGCTTTGACGCTTGGGGACACCGCGGGAGACCCTGAAGGACCAAGAGCCCTAACCGCCCGCGAGCTGAACTGGCTACGTCGTCGGGCCACCGAGCTTGGCCTTCCGCACGCCGCCGAAGTGACACTCGCACAGACCAGTCTTCGTCTCGGTGATCAGGTTGAGTTTGGGTCCGTTGTCGCCGTCACGGACGACATCGGCGCCGTCCGTGACTTCCGCTTGGTTGCGGGACGCGCTCTCACCCACTCGGACATCTCAAACAATCGCCGCGTCGCGGTTGTGAGCGGCGCATTGCTACGGCGGCTAAAAGTGACGCCTGAGTCGCTGCTGGGCGCTTCGGCGCGGAGCGGACCGGAACCCTCCGACATCTACTCCGTCGTGGGCGTGCTCGTGCCGTCGCTGACGGGCGACAATGGTCTGTACGTACCAAACGGATCTGAAGCGCGGAGAGCGCAGCGCGATAGGCCGGGAGAAGTCGAATTCCTTGTGAACACCTCGGGAGCCGAGCAAGCCGCGGTCGTGGCCCTCCTGCAGAACGAATTCGCGACGGCCTTTCCGGATCGGAGTCTCGTCGCCGCCGGCGCTGATCCAGCGGCGCGTGAGGTCGCACGACTCTCCAACGCATTCGTCGCTGTTCTCGCGCTATTAGCGGCCGCGGCACTCGTGGTTGGAACGTTGGCTATAGCCAGCGTGATGTCCATTTCCGTTCGGCAACGAGAGTCTGAAGTCGGAATCCGACGCGCGTTCGGGGCACGAGCCTCCGACATTTACAAACTCTTCCTGGCCGAGGCGAGCTTCCTCGCCTTCACCGGTGGCGTGTGCGGGGTGTACCTCGGTTTGCTCGTCGTCGTAACCGCAACGCGGGTCGCCCGGATCGCGTTCGATGTACCGATCCAGCTTGTAATCCCGGCGACCGTCTTGTGGACTGCAGTCGTCATCACGGTGGCGCTCGGCGTCGTCGCGGGGCTGTTGCCCGCCCGAACCGCAGCTCGACTCGACGTGATTGCTGCACTTCGCGACGAGTAAGACGAGTCGAGCGTTACGCAGTCTTGCGGCGTTGCCGGACAATCCGGCGGCGTTCGCGCTCCGTGCAGCCACCCCAGACGCCTTCGCGCTCGCGGGCCGCAAGCGCGAATTCCAGACAAGCCTCACGTACCGGGCACGCGTCACAGATCGCCTTGGCCGGCTCTGCCTCTTCATCCGTTACTGGAAAAAAGAGATCAGGGTCGATGCCTCGACATGCTGCTCGGTTCCGCCAAGTGGCGTTCATCGTGCGCTTTCACATCCTTGCGGGGTACTTGAAGGGCTACTACTTAACTTTCCTCGGGGATCCGAGGCCAGCCATTATCCCTGAACATCGGCCGGTTAGACCAAATTCCCCATTTACGGGGTTACGTAAACACTGCCGCCCTGTGGATATACCGTTTGTTTCATGTTATTTCATAGCGTTTTACCGTTCTGAGGCGCGCAGCCAGGGCTAAGCAAACGCTCGCGGGTGTTGGCTGGTCCGAGTGCGGAAACCCACTCGGCCGCTCCTAGTATCAGCGCCCGTGACCCGCGAAGAAGGCATCGAAGTCGGCGACGACGAGGCAGTTCGGCCTGGCCAGCAGAAGCTCGCGTTGAGCCTCGCCGCCGCGGCGATGGTGCCCGGGATCGTGTTGCGCTTCGCCGGCGGCCACCCGCCCGAGCCCCTCGCCGCGCTCATGTACGGCATGGCCATCGTGGGCGCCGCGTTCCTGCTGAGCTGGGCGGCCGAAGTCGCGCAGCTCGACATTTCCGCTGGGCTGGCCATCGCGGTACTCGCCTTCATCGCCGTGTTGCCGGAATACGCAGTCGACCTCGTATTCGCCACGAAGGGTGGAAACGCCGCGGAAGCGACGAATTTCGTTTCCTGTCCGGCCCCCAAGGGGTCCGAGGAATCAC
Organism: Actinomycetota bacterium; assembly: GCA_013697265.1. Classification (GTDB taxonomy): domain Bacteria; phylum Actinomycetota; class Acidimicrobiia; order Acidimicrobiales; family JACCXE01; genus JACCXE01. The sequence continues at coordinate 6,639 of JACCXE010000255.1, forward strand.
CGTGCTCGTTGGCGCTGGCCAACATGACCGGCGCCAACCGGCTGCTCATCGGCGTGGGATGGTCGCTCGTCGTGTTCCTGGCTTGGCGCCAGTTCAAGAAGCGGGGCGAGCCCGAGCGGGGCAAGGAGATAAAGCTCGACCGCACGCATGCGGTGGAACTGTCCTACCTGGCCGTGGCCACCGCGTACTCGCTGTTCATTGCGTTGCGCCGTTCGATCACGATCCTCGACGCCGTGTTCCTGGTCGGGTTGTTCATCGCGTACACGGTGCGAATCTCGCGGGCGCCGGCCGAAGAACCGCACTTGGTCGGACCGGCCAAGTGGATCGGCACGTTTTCCACGAGGAACCGGCGCATCACCGTGCTCGGTCTGTTCATCGGCGCGGCCGCCGTGATCGTGCTGGTCGCCGAACACTTCGCCGAAGCCCTCGTCGGCACCGGGGCGTCGCTCGGGGTCAGCGAGTTCCTCTTGGTGCAGTGGCTGGCTCCGCTGGCGTCGGAGGCACCCGAGTTGCTCGTCGCCGGGCTCTACGCGATCCGGCTGAACACGAACAACGGCCTAGGCACGCTGGTGTCGTCCAAGGTCAACCAGTGGACACTTCTCGTCGGCACCCTACCGATCGCGTTCGCCATAGCTTCCTCGTCGAACCACGGCTTGCCGATCGACGGGCACCAACGCGAGGAACTGTTTCTCACCGCGGCCCAGTCCGCGTTCGCCGTTGCGGTGCTCATCAACCTGTCGATGTCGACCAAGGAAGCCAAGGTGATGTTCGGCCTGTTCGCCTTGCAGTTCATCGCCGGCGCCGTGGGTCCTGAACACATCCACAGCGAGGTCCGCATCGGCACCTCCATCATGTATCTGCTGCTGGCCACCGGCATTCTCTGGCGTGAGCGCGCCGCGATCCGTCCCCTACTGCGAGACGGTTTCCGAACGTCGTATGAGGAACTGAGCGCGTGACCGTCGCCTTCGACCGGGCGGCGAACTTGGAGCGGCTCGGCCGCGACAGGTTCGATGTGCTCGTTATCGGAGGCGGTATCACCGGCGCCGGCGTCGCGCTCGACGCGGTAACGCGTGGCCTGTCCGTGGCGCTGGTCGACAAGGGCGACTTCGCGTCGGGCACGTCGTCCAAGTCCTCCAAGCTGGTGCACGGCGGGCTGCGCTACCTCCAGCAGCGCGAGTTCCGCCTCGTCTACGAGAACCTGCACGAACGCCAACGGCTACTGAAAAACGCACCGCACCTCGTATCGCCGCTTCCCTTCCTCATACCGATCTTCGGCAAGGACGGCGCGATGTCGGCCGTGCTGGCCAAGGCCTACTCGAGCGCCCTTCGGCTTTACGACCTCACCGGCGGCGTGCGCATCGGTCATCGCTACTCGCGCTTGTCTAAGGAGGAGGCGGCCAAGCACCTGCCCACGCTGCGGCCCGACCGCCTCGCCGCCGCGTTCCTCTACTGGGACGCGCGAGCCGACGACGCCCGGCTGACGCTCACGATCGCCCGCACCGCCGCGTCTCGAGGAGCGGTGATGGTGAACTACGCGCCGGTCGCGTCGTTGACCCGAGATGGGTCGCGCGTCAACGGTGCGGTGCTCGAAGACGGCACCACGGTGCGCGCCGACCTGGTGATCAACGCGACGGGCGTGTGGGCCGACCACATCCAGCGTCTCGACGGCAGCGCGGAGCCCGTCCGCATCCGCCCAGCCAAGGGCGTGCACGTGACGGTTCGGCGCGAGAAGGTGCCGGCCGACATTGCGGTGGTGGTGAACGTGCCCGGCGACCGCCGGTCGATCTTCGTCGTGCCCTGGGGCGACCACGTCTACCTGGGCACCACCGACACCGACTACGACGGCCCGATCGAGAACCCCGTCTGCACGCCCGAAGACGTCACATACCTGTTGAGCGCGATCAACGCGGCGACCACCGAGACGCTTACCGAGGCCGACGTCGTGGGCACGTGGGCCGGCCTACGGCCGCTGGTGGCCGACGCCAAGAGCACGCGCACCGCGGACCTGTCGCGGCGCCACACGGTCACCACATCGCCCGCCGGAGTGATCACGGTCACCGGCGGCAAACTCACGACGTACCGGGCCATGGCCGAAGACACGGTCGATGTCGCGGTCAAGGCGTTGAAGAGGGGTGCCAAGCGCACGCAGACCAAGCGGCTCCGCCTCGTCGGCGCCGAAGGCGTGAAGCAACCAGATGGTCACCTCGCCGGTCGATTCGGCAGCGAAGCGGCCGAGGTCAACGCGTTGATCAGCACCGAGCCGTCGTTGGGCGAGGCGTTGGTGCCGGGGCTCGACTACGTGAAGGCCGAAGCGGTGTGGTCGGCTCGCAACGAGATGGTGCACACGCTGGCCGACGTGCTTGCTCGGCGCACCCGCGCCCTGCTGCTGGATCGCGACGCCACGCTTGACGCGGCGCAATCAGTTGCGGAACTGATCGCCCCTGAACTTGGCTGGTCCGAAACCGACACGAACGCGCAGGTACAGGCGTTCAAGGAGATGGCCAGGACATGACCAACCGCGGG
>JACCXE010000256.1 GCA_013697265.1 Actinomycetota bacterium
CACCCTGAACGACCTCGAGGGCATCTCCCTCGAAGATGCCATGGCCGCCACGATCGTCGAGTTTGAAGACGGCGACCTCGTAACCGGCACCGTGGTCAAGGTCGACAAAGACGAAGTCCTGCTCGACATCGGATTCAAGTCCGAAGGCGTGATCCCCAGCCGTGAGCTGTCCATCCGCCACGACGTCGACCCCTCTGAGATTGTGAGCCTCGGTCAAGAGATCGAAGCGCTCGTGCTGCAGAAGGAGGACAAGGAAGGGCGCCTCGTTCTGTCCAAGAAGCGGGCGCAATACGAGCGCGCGTGGGGCGACATCGAAAAAATCAAAGAAAACGACGGCATCGTCGAAGGGCCAGTCATCGAAGTCGTCAAGGGTGGTCTCATCCTCGACATCGGCCTTCGTGGCTTCCTTCCCGCATCGCTGGTGGAGCTCCGCCGGGTGCGCGACTTGCAGCCCTACGTCGGCAAGACGATCCAGGCCAAGATCATCGAACTGGACAAGAACCGCAACAACGTCGTCTTGTCCCGCCGGGCCTGGCTCGAGGAGACGCAGAAGGAACAGCGCGAAGAGTTCCTGTTCAACCTCAAGCCGGGCGAAATCCGCACCGGTGTGGTGTCGAGCGTCGTGAACTTCGGTGCCTTCGTCGACCTCGGCGGCATGGACGGCCTCGTCCACGTGTCCGAGCTGTCGTGGAAGCACGTCGACCATCCCGGCTCGGTTGTGACCGTGGGCGACGAGATCACCGTGCAGGTGCTTGAAGTCGACCTGTCCCGCGAGCGCATCAGCCTGTCGCTCAAGGCCACCCAGCAAGACCCGTGGCAAGAGTTCGCCTCGGCCCACAAAGTCGGCGAGCTTGTCTACGGCCGGGTCACCAAGCTCGTGCCCTTCGGCGGCTTCGTGCAGGTGGGCGAGGGCATCGAAGGTCTCGTGCACATTTCCGAGATGGCCGTGCACCACGTCGATCTGCCCGACCAGGTGGTCACTCCTGGCGACGAGCTCTGGGTCAAGATCATCGACATCGACCTCCAGCGCCGCCGTATCAGTTTGTCCATCAAGCAGGCCGCTGAGGGTGGCGAAGTGTCCGCGGAGTACCGCGAGCACTTCGGTGATCACGCCTACGACGACGCCGGCAACTACATCGGGGTCGACTTCTCGGCCGAGTTCGAGCCCGACAACGACAGCCAGGCCGCGTGGGCCGATCTGGCCGCAACGCCCGCGGCCGATGAGGCCGCTGGTGAGGCCGGCGAGGCCGAACCTGCCGCCGAAGCCCCGCCCGCGGAGTAACCCGCTACTCGGTCAGTTTTATGACCCGCAGCTCGCCGGGCTGGGCTTTGCCCCCGCCTTGTCCACCTGTCGCCGGCACCTTGTCGACGAGACGTCCACTGATCTTCGACGCGCCTTGCGTGTTGTCGATCGCAAAGACCCCGAACCGGACGCAGTAAAGCGCACCAGAGGCGGCTGGGGTGGCTGCGTAGCAAAGCGGGACGTTGATAAGACACCCATTCGTCAGTGCTCCGCGGCATGCGTTGGCTCCCGCAATCACCGTCGACTGCACGTTGACGCCATGGTCGCCGTTGTAGACGGCCCAGTTGCCGGGCACGGAAAAGTCGGTTGCGAAGTCCTGGGTGAGTCCTTTGAACGTGTTGCCCTGGCCGCAGCCCGGCACAACCGGATTCTGGAGCCGGTACAACAATCCGAACGCCGCCGAGTTCACGCTGTTGTCCGACGTCAAGACCGGGGTGGTTTGTCCATCGCCCATTGAGCGAGGATCGCTCGACCCCACGGCACACAGCACGAAGGGCGAGTTGCCGCTGCGGAGACCCTGCACCTGTGCGGTCGCGTCTGCGGCGGCGGTGAATGTCTTGATGCCCGCCACACGCATGAAGCTCGTGTTGCTGGTGCTTTTGACGGCTACGCGCACCCCGGCGACGGCGGCGTACATCGCGGCCGAAAACGGCGTCGACGTTGTGGGGCACGCAGCGATAATGGTCCCGGTCTCATCCACCAGGCTGCAAACCAGGGTGGCACTGTCAGCGCCGTTCGACACCGCAACCGAGACCGCGTCGGCGCGCACGACCGATGGATCGCCGGTCGCGGTCACCTGATCGAGGCGGCGCGCCGCGCTCAGCGCCGCTGCGTCCGCGGCGTTTTGCATCTGGCGTCGTTGGGAAAAGGCGTTGCTCCCGTCCACCACAAGCCCCGTCACGCTGATCGTTGCTACCAGGCTGGCCGCGACAAGAATCAGCGCGGCGCCCCGGTCGTTGCGCTTGCCAAAAAGACGTCTCATTGCGACCTCCTAGAAGATGTTCGAGATGGTGCGGCTGCCGACTGCGGCGTTGCCGGCGGCGTCGACGAGGGTCGTCGACGGGGTGAATGAGAACGGCGCCGAGTCGGCACCCGTCCCGAGGCCCGTGCACAACAGCGGCGTACAGACCAGAGGCGAGGCAATAGTGACGGTCACCGTGTTGCCGGACACCGTCGTCAGTGCAGTCACCGACAGTGTCGATCCGCTCGACGTGTTGTAGGTGGTCGAGTTCGTCAGTTGGGCCCCGGCGCTGATGCCGCTGATGGTGACGCTGTCTTTGCCGCTGCCGCCCGGGTCGCTTTCGCTCACGGTCGTAGTGCCGAGCGACGTCGCGATTGGCTCACTGAAGGTCATCGTCAGGGCGTCGAGTGCGCCCATGCGCCCGTCGATCAGTCCGGCCGTATCGGTGAGGTTGGTCAACTTCGGGCCGGCGCGGTCCGTCGTCGTAGTCGCGTTGAAGGTTCCTTGGTTGCCCGCGGTGTCGCGCACTCCTGTGGCTGATGGTGCGAGCGCCACCGTCATCGACCCCGGGGCGGTGTTGACCGTGGTGCCGCTGAGCGTGAGCGTGACCGTGCGAGCCGCGACGGCCGCCGACGCAATGGTGTTGGAGCCCGTGGGGCTGTTGGCGATCGTGAACGCCGACGCGGACACGCTCAGCTGAATGTCTTCGTCGAACTCGAGCGTCAGCGTGTCGATCACGCCATCGACGTTGGCGTCGCTCGCCAAAATCGGTGGGACCAGGCGCGGCGGTACGGTGTCGGGAGGGGGAGCCACGCTGGAGAGATCGGGGCGGCCGTTTATCACTGAGCGAGCCACCGCAGTGTGAACCTTGTCGGTGACGAACCGTGTCTCGCCGATGTGGCGCCACGTCACCGTCACCTCCACCACGTCCTGGTCCGGTACGACGACGCCCTTCTCACAAAGAATCACCGTGCCCATCGAGCTGCCTTGACGGCACACCACGCTGACGGTCACCGTCGGCGTTTTCACAAGGCCGTTAAGTCGGGCCATTACTGCAGCCTTGATGACCGCCGAGTTCGGACTCGGGTTGGCGGTGCACAGCGCGCTCGTGTGGTTGTCGGCGCACTCGTAGCGGATCGATGCTGCCCGCACGCCGTCGCGCGCTGCGCTCGAGCCCACCGAGTTGCCGAGCACCACAAGGCCGACTTGGCCCGCCCCGATCAGGAAGAGGATGAGGAGCGGGGCGACGATCGCCAGCTCAACTGCCACGGCCCCACGCGATGCCCGACGCCTCATCCCTGCACGGTGACCCGCACCGTCGACTTGATTGTCGGGTCACCCCAGAGTGCTCGTGCGAACGGGGTGAGGAACGTGAACGGTACGGCGGCGGTGACCGCGACGGTTTGACCGGGCTGCACGATAGAAGCGCCCGTCAGGTCCTGACACACCGGCGACGCCACCGGCGACACTGTCACGGTCAGGTCGCTGCCCTCGTTGCGGGCGCGGGCCGTGATGCTTTCCGATCCGGTGCACTGCGTGCCGCTCTGGGCTTGCCGCAACGGAAACCACTGGGCGTAGCTCGCGCCTTCGTGCGCGCCGGTCTTGGTGCGGTTCCAGGTTGCGTACAGGCGGGCGCCGTCGATTGTGCCCAGCGCCAGTATCAGCAGGAGCGGCAAGGTCAGCGCGAACTCGAGCATCGCAGCACCGCGTGAAGACCGTCGTCGCATGCTCCACCTATCGGTCGCTGCGGCCCTCAGATAAGGGACCAAAGTCACTTCTTGTGCAGCAAACCTCAAGTCGCATCCGGCCCCGGCCGATGACTCCGTGGAGGTTCAGAAATGTCCAGTCGCAGAACTCTTATAATTTGTGTCGCGGTTGTCGCCGGGTTGTTCTCGGCTGTCAGCGCGTCGGCGTTTCTGTCCGGATCAGACCAGCGTGCGTACAAAGGCGCCACCCTGGTCAAGGTCTTCAAGGTCAGCAAGGACGTAGCGAAGGGCTACTCCGGCGACGACGCAATCTCCGGCGAATTCGTCAAGTCCGACGAGATGCCCCAGGAGTTCCGTCCGGCCACTGCCGTAACCGACATCAACACCTTGCGGGGCAAGGTCGCTGTGACCGCGCTCTCAGCGAATCAGGTCGTTGTCGACGGAATGTTCGTGGATCCGAAGGTGGCGCAGGTGACTGCGGCGCAGCGCATTCCGGCCGGCCAGGTCGCGGTGACAGTTTCAGTCGACCAGGTGAAGGGAGTGGCGGGGCTGCTCGTGCCCGGTGACCGGGTCAACATCATGGTCAACGTCGAAGGCGCCCAGCAGACGATGTATCAGAACGTGCAGATCTTGTTCATCGGCTCGACCGCCGCGCCCGAAGCAGGCGACACGCAGGCCGTGGCCAACCCCGGCAGCGGACTGCTCACATTCGCAGTGCCGCAAGAGGCCGCGGCCAAGATTGCGCTCGCCGCGGCCCAGCCGAGTGGTCTTTACCTCACACTGGTCCCACCGGACTACAAGCCGACCGAGATCCCCGGTGCCACCACTGGCAACCTGTTGAGCGGGTCCGACACCCCGTACGGACCGTGATGTTCAACCGGGCCGGCCGCGATCGGGAGCCGCACACACCGCCTGAGCGGGAGAGCGGCCCGCGGGTTGTGGTCGTGGAAACTCACGGCGCCATCATGGAGCGCCTTATGGCGCACGGCGCCGAGTTCAAGCTTGACCAGGTGAACCACGTCGACGACGCGATCAAGGGTGTGCTCGGGCCGACCATCGTGGTGCTGGGACCAGACGCCAGTACCTCGGCCACGCTCGACCGGATCGAGGAACTCGCAGAGCTGTCGCCAACGCCCGGTCTTACCGTCATCCTGGTCGCGAACAAAATCACGACGCCGCTACTGCGCCGGGCCCTGCGTGCGGGCATCAGCGACGTGGTGAGCCCCACGTCACAAACCGATCTCGAAGACGCAATCCGCCGCGTCGTCGCCCGCTCGGCGTGGCACCAACTCGCTGCGCCCCAAGAGCAGCGCGGCCGCCTTATTGCGGTGTTCTCACCCAAAGGTGGAGTCGGCACGACCACCGTCGCCGTCAACCTTGCCGCAAGCTCGACACCCGGCGGTGCGCCGAATGTCGTGGTCGACGCCGACCTGCCTTTCGGCGACGTGGCGATCAGCTTGGGACTCGAACCGGCGAACAGCCTGGCCGACGCGACGGGCTCCGATCTGGACATGCCCCGACTTGCGACCCTGTTTGCGACACCGAAGGCCGTGGATATCCGCGCCTTGGCCGCGCCAAGCGAACCGTCCCAGGCCGAGATGATCTCCGCCCACGACGTGTTGCACACGCTTGATCTGTGCTGCGAGATCGCGCCGATGGTGGTGGTCGACACGGCATCGGCCTTCGATGACATCACGCTCGCCGTCCTCGAAGCCGCGGACGACATCGTCATTGTGGCCAGCACCGATTTGTCGGCGATCAAAAACGTCAAGATTGCGCTGCAAACCATGCGCCAACTCGGTTTGAGCGACAGTCGCATGCACGTTGTGCTCAACCGGGTTCCGGCCCGCCCCGAGCTTCGCGCCGCCGATATTCAGCGGGTCCTCGGTCTCCCGACCACATCGATCCCGGAGGACGCCGCGGTTGCCAAAGCGGCGCTCCACGGTGTTCCCGTCGTGATCGAGGCCCCCAAAGCTGCGGTTTCCCGCGCGCTCACGCGGCTGCGCGAAAACCTTCTCCACGCCGAACTCACCCTGTAGCCGGATAGAGGATCTTTAGATGTCGCTAAAACGCCGCCTTTCCGAGACAGTCGGAACTGAACAACGCGGTCGTGATCCCCAGACCGACGCCCTGCGGTTCCGCATCCACCAACAACTGATCGAGGAGCTCGGTCCGGTGCTTTCGGACCGTGACATCGATCCGGCCGACCTGCGCAAGCGGGTAGAGACGTCGCTGGTTGCCGCCCTTGAGGCCGAGCGCACGAACCTCACGGCCAACGAACGCAAGGAACTGCTGCGCGACGTCAGCGACGATGTGATCGGGTTCGGCCCCCTCGAGCGCCACCTCAACGACGACTCCGTCACCGAAATCATGGTTAACGGGCCGGATCAGGTGTACGTGGAGCGCAACGGCCAGGTGGAGCGGGTGCCGTCGGGGTTCATCGACGCCAATCACGTGCGCCGGATCATCGACAAGATCGTGGTTCAAGTGGGACGACGGATCGACGAGGCCAACCCGATGGTCGACGCCCGCCTGCCCGACGGCAGCCGCGTCAACGCCGTGATCCACCCGCTCTCGATCGGTGGCCCATTTCTGACCATCCGCAAGTTCTCCAAGGACCCGTTCCAAGTCGACGATCTCATCGCGTTCGGCACACTTTGCTCCGAAGTGATTCCGCTCCTGGACGCCGCGGTGCGGGGGCGACTCAACATCGTGGTTTCCGGCGGTACCGGCACCGGCAAGACGACGCTGCTGAACGTGCTGTCGTCGTTCATCCCGGCCAATGAGCGAGTCGTGACGATTGAGGACGCCAAGGAACTCCAGCTGCGTCAAGACCACGTGCTGCCGCTCGAAGCCCGGGCGTCGAACATCGAAGGCCGCGGTGCGATCAGTATCCGCGACTTGCTGCGCAACTCATTGCGTATGCGCCCCGACCGCATCGTGGTTGGGGAGTGCCGCGCCGGCGAAGCCCTCGACATGCTGCAAGCGATGAACACCGGCCACGACGGCTCGATCACCACGATCCACTCGAACAGCCCCCGCGACACGCTCAGCCGCATCGAGACGATGACGATGATGGCCGGCTTCGATCTGCCAATCCGAGCGATTCGCGAGCAAATGGCGTCTGCACTCGACCTCATCATCCATGTGACCCGGCTTCGTGATGGCACCCGCCGCGTCACGCAGATCACCGAGGTGCAGGGCATGGAGGGTGAGCTGATCACCTTGCAAGACGTCTTTGTGTTCGATTTCGACGCTGGCATCGACGAGAACGGTCGTTTCAAGGGTCGCCTGAAGTCCACCGGTATTCGCCCGCACTTCACCGAGAAGCTGGCCAACTACGGCATCGCTCTGCCCACCTCCGTCTTCGCCATCGAGGCCAAGCCCGTCACGCGCTCTCGCAGCGCACTCAGCCGTCGATGACGCCGCACCTTCGCAGGCCGGCCGCTCTATTCCTCGCCGCAATAGCGGGATTGCTTGGCGCGTCCCCCGTTCTGGCCCAAACCGCCACACCGCCGACATTGGTTATTCGCAGCGTCGACACCACGGAGCTGCCGACCGTCAAGGCCACCGTGCAGTACGAAGGCGCCACCGCGCCCGGACCCAGCGACTTCACGGTGCGCGACGGTGGCCGCATCGTTTCTGGCGTTGTCGCCAAACGCATCGACGAGACGCCGACACCGATCGGTGTGGTACTCGTTATCGACACGTCGGGCTCGATGAGAGAACGCGGCCGGCTCGATGGGGCAAAAGCGGCCGTGCGCGAGTTCGTGGCACATCGCAGCGCTACCGAGCAAATCGCGGTAGTTGCCTTCTCTGACTCGGCCCGCGTCGTGCATAGCTTCACCGCCGACGACGGGGCCGCTGCGGCTGTCGACGCGCTCGGTGCCTCGGGGGAGACAGCGCTATGGGACGCGTTGGCTCTGGGCGTGGGCCTGTTTGGCGACCGCCCCGAGTTGCAGCCAAACCTCGTGGTCCTGTCCGACGGGCGCGACACCGTCTCTACCCGCACAGCAGCCGCCGTGCGCTCCGCGGCTGCGACCGCCCACGTGGTCGTCCACGCCGTTGGCATCAACGGCGGCGGGCTCGACAGCGGCGGCCTCGCTGGCCTCGCCGCCGCGACCGGGGGTCACTCGTATTTTGCTGACGCCGCGTCCGGCGTCACCGGCTTATTTGCCGAAGTCCGCAACCAGCTCACCCAGCAATATGAACTGTCGTGGAAATCCGCCAGCAGCGGCACGGTTGACCTCCATGTCTCGGTGAAGGGCGCCGAGGCCTCTGGCCGCGCTGCGGCCGGCGCGGTTAGCCAAGGTAAACAGGCGCAACCGAAAGTGGTCCCCCCGGGCCGCTTGGCCCCGATCGGCAACTTCGGACGGCTACTGGCAATACTCGGCGCCGTGGCCGCCGTCGGCTGCCTCGTTCTCGGCCTGGCCGGGATGGGGAATGGTTCGAATCCGATCCTCGAACGCATCGGGTCGTACGGCACCGAGGCGACGGAAGCGCCCGATGTTCAAGACGGGCCGCGTAGCCAGGTATCGAGCTCGCTGCTTCAACGCGCCGTTGACGCAACCGAGCGGGCCGCGGAGCAACGCGGGGTGCTGGCCTGGGTCGAGGCAAAACTCGAAGCCGCTCGCCTGCCGATCCGCGCTGCAGAAGCATCCTTCTTCACCGCTGTCTTCGCGCTGCTGGCTGGTGTCGCAGCGCTTGCGCTCAAAGGCCCGATCTTCGGGCTTGTCGCGCTGGTGCTCGGCCTCGCAATCCCTACAGAACTGGCCGTGTTCCTTGCCTACCGTCAGCGTCGCCGCTTCGTGAAGCAGCTGCCGCAGATGCTGCAGCTACTGAGCAGTTCGCTGCGCGCCGGCTACGCGCTGCTCCAGGGCGTCGAGGCGGTGTCGCGTGAGATTGGTGACCCCATGGGCGCCGAATTGCGGCGGGTCATGGCCGAGGCGCGCCTTGGTCGCCCACTCGAGTTGGCGTTGGATGACGCGGCAACCCGTATGAACAGCGCCGACTTCGCGTGGGCGGTGATGGCGATCGGCATTCAGCGCGACGTGGGTGGGAACCTCTCTGAGCTTCTCGACACTGTGGCCGAGACCATGGTGGCCCGGAACCGTCTCAAGAACGAAGTGAAGGCCCTTACCGCCGAGGGCCGTATGAGCGCAATGGTGCTCGGAGTCATGCCGCCCGGTCTTGCTGGGGCGATGGCCGTTATCAGCCCGGGCTACCTCAACCCCCTGTTCAAAGAGTCGATCGGCCACATCATGATCGGCGCCTGCCTGGTCATGATGGGTCTCGGCTTCGCCTGGATGCGAAAGATCATCGAGATCAAAGTCTGATGCACGCCATCTTTCTCTCGTTAGTGATTGCCAGCGCGATCGGCGCTGCTGTGTGGGTTGTCCTGATCCAAATGACAGAGCGGGCCGACGCCAAAGCCGCGATCGACCGCCTCGGCACAGCCGAGATCGCTGATGAGCGTGCCGCCGTGCTGGCCACGAATCGTCGCGAGCGCCTGCTCGTTCCGTTTATCGCCGGTTTGGCCGACGGCGGCCACCGGCTCACGCCCGCGGGCTATCGGGACAAAATGGCCCGGCGGCTACGCGTTGCGGGGCGGAGTAGCGCAGAAGACCTCGATCGGTTCCTGGCGATTCGCGTGCTGACCCTGGCCGCGGCGCCCGTCGTCGGCCTGGTGGTGCTATCTGTCATCGGCCGAACCAAACTCGGCTTTGCCGCCGCGATCGTGCTGGCGTTTTGCCTCGTGGCACTACCCGGCTCGCGCGTCACCCGGGCCGCTGAAGCGCGGCAAAAGGAGGCGGCGCGGTCACTGCCTGATGTACTGGACTTGCTCGTGATCTCAATCGAGGCCGGACTCGGGTTCGAGCAGGCGCTCGACCGTACGATTACCGCCGTCCCGGGCGCTTTGAGTGACGAGTTCAGCCGGTTGCTGGGTGAAGTCCGCGCCGGCGCGCCGCGCGCGGATGCTCTGCGTGACCTCGCCGATCGCCTTGACGTCGACGACGTGCGCCGCTTTGTGCTGGCCGTGTTGCAGGCGGACAAGTTCGGCGTGTCGATTGGCCGCATGCTGCGCAACCAGGCCGACGAGGTGCGCGTGACCCGCCGTCAAAAGGCGCAGGAGCGGGCGCAGAAGGCGCCTGTAAAGATGCTGGTGCCCATGGTGTTCTGCATATTCCCGGCCATCTTCGTGGTGATTCTCGGTCCCGCGATGTTGAACATCATGCACAACTTCAAGTGAGCCCCGAGGCCGAAGCGGCCTCAGACGCGCCCGGGCGGCGCTGGTCGCCGACCCTCGATCAGCTAATAGGCGCAACGTTTGCCCTGCTCGGGGCGCGCCTCGGCGCCCGGCCCATCGGCGACAACTCGGCGTTCACGCACTGGCGCACGGGCATCGACATGGTCAGCAACGGCCTCATCCCCGCGATCCCACGGAGCGACCCCTATACCTTCACCGCACGGCACCACGCCTGGACCGTGCAGAGCTGGCTCGCGTCGTTCGTCGTCGGCTGGGTCGACCGGCTAGGCGGCCACAACGCCGTCATCGCGTTCGCGGCCCTGACCATGGGCGCATTGGCGTGGTTCGTGGCCACGCTGGCTCGCACCGGACGGTCGCAGACCACCGCCCTCGCTGCAGGCGCCGCGCTGGCGGTGGGCATTCCGTTCTGGACGCCGCGCCCGCTGCTCGTCGGGTTGCTGTGTCTGGCCGGAACCATCTGGATAGTGCGCACCCGGCGGGCGCCGTGGCTGCTCGTCCCGCTCGTGTGGGTGTGGGCGAACTCGCACGGCTCGTTCGCGCTCGGCGCCGCCTGGATCGGCGCAACGTGCGTGGGCGCCTGGATCGATCGCCGGGTCGACAAGGCGAACGGCGAGGCTCCGTGGCGATATCTAGGTGCCTTCGTCGCCGGCTTAGCCGTCGCCGCAATTAACCCCCTCGGGCCCCGACTGCTCACGTTCGCCGTGACCGCCCTCACCAAGGGGGAGGTGTTCCGAGAAGTAATCGAATGGCAACCCGTGAACTTCCAACGCGCCGACGGTGTGGTTTGCCTCGTTGGACTCGTAGTCGCGTTCACCGTTCTCACCCGTCGTCGCATGCCGTGGCGAGTGATACTTCCGGTGATCGGTTTCGTTGTGATGGGCCTCTACGCCCAGCGGAACATGGCACCGCTCGGCATCGTGCTAGCGCCCGTGCTCGGCGACGCACTGCGATCCGATGCGCCGGCCCCGACGCGAGCCGAGGTCGCTGGCGTCAACCGTGCCTTTGCCGGCGTTCTGGCCGCCGCCGCCGCGGTGTTCATCGTCGCGGGTACTACCGGCCCGCCGATCGCCGTCGCCGACTATCCGGTCGCGTCGGTCCGCTGGATCGAGCGCAACCACCGCTTCGACAAGCCCCACCGCGTCGCCACCCGTGACACGGTGGGCAACTACCTCG
>JACCXE010000274.1 GCA_013697265.1 Actinomycetota bacterium
CATCGAGCCTGTCCTCCTGCGCGGCCATGTCGCCGGCCAAGGCGGCCCACGCCGGGCCGGTGAAATTCAACGTCTTTTGTTCCGACCACGCTTTGTAGGCCGGGTCCGCCTCGATCATGCGCAGGTAGGGCAGCGTGTCGAGCGGACTGGGTTCGGTGGCGTTGCGGCCGATCTCGACGAGCAGTTCGGTGCCGCCGTCGCGCACAACTTGTTGGCCAAGGGCGATCGTGTCGGCGTTGACGTGGTCGGGCAGCTTGTGACTGGTGTCCATGAGCACGAGGGCGCTGACCCGTTCGGGATGGGCCAGCACGAACAGCTGCACCACCATGCCGCCCATCGAGTGCCCGAGCACGGTGGCCTTCGACCATCCGAGCGCGCGAACGAGTTCGTTTAGGTCGTCGGCGATGCCGGCGAGTGAATACGCCGACTCGTCGCGGGGCTTGGTGCTGCCGCCGTGGCCCCGCAGGTCCGGCGCCACCGCGTGCCAGCCGATCGCGCCGAGTCGGGGCAGGTAGTCCGTGAAGTCTTCCTTCGACCCGCCGAAGCCGTGCACGAGCAGCAGCGGTCGGTGCCCAACCACGCCCGACTCGGCGATCTCGAGGTCGACGTCGTTCACCTTGACGATGCGCGTGTTCATAAAGCGGCTCCGAAGCTCGAGTAGTCGACGCTGACCATTTGCGGGATGCGGTCGTCGTCACCATAGGGACGAACCATCGAAGTCCGCACGGGAAGCAGCACCCGGCGGACGCGGCCGTGCGTGTCCACGAACACGTCGGCCCACAGCGCGTCGTCGTCGCCGAGCCTGCCGTCGAGGGTGTGCAGGTCGGCCCGCCGCTCGGCCGGTGTCGCCGCGATCGCCTTGCCGAGATCAATGTCGACCTCGTATCGCTTTGTGCCGATGCCCTGCACCTCGGCGCCGCCATACGACGTCACTTTCACCGCGCCCCGCAGCAGGTCGAGCACCGCCGCAGGCTCGGTGACCCCGAACGGCGGGGTCGACTTCTGTGGGGGTTGCACATCGAGGCGGTCGGCGCCGGTGGCGAAGTCGACCGAACCGGTGGCGGTAACCGGCCCCGGGGCCGCACCGACGACGCGGGCGGCGCCGGTGGCGAACGTGATGTCGGGCGCTTTGCGCACCACCGTGTCGGGGTGAGCCGTAGGGCCGGGCTCGCCGCCGCCCACGCACGCAGCGCACGCAACGGCCAGCAGCAAAGCCGCCGCGTGTGCGACGCGGCGGGGTAACCGGGTAAAAGCAGACAAGGGCAGTAACTTACGCGGCGTGTTCAACCGGCAACGAGTCACGGTTGCCGCGCGTTTGGCCGCCACGGTGGTGATTGCGTTCGTGCTGGCCCGGCGGGTGCACCTGTCCCAACTGCTCCCCCATCGCGACGCCGGCAACACGGCATTGCTCGTTGGCGCGCTCG
The DNA here is from genome assembly GCA_013697265.1 of Actinomycetota bacterium. GTDB lineage: Bacteria > Actinomycetota > Acidimicrobiia > Acidimicrobiales > JACCXE01 > JACCXE01. The sequence continues at coordinate 1,425 of JACCXE010000274.1, forward strand.
TGTTCACCTTCGTCGGCATCGTGCTCTCGGCGTTCCGGTGGCAGCGGGTGTTGGCCACGTTGGGCGTGCCGGCCCGGCTCATTCGCCTCACCCGCCACTACCTGGCCTCGCTGTTCGTGGGGAATTTTCTGCCGTCGACGGTGGGCGGCGACGTGTTGCGGGTGACGCGGCTGGGCGCTGAGACCGGCGACAGCGCGGCGCCGTTCGCCTCGGTCGTGCTCGAGCGGCTGAGCGGCTGGATCGTGTTGCCGGCGTTGACCTTCACCGGTCTCGCGGTCAACCCGACATTGCGCACACTGGGTCGGGCCACCGCGCTGGCGTCGTTCGTGGGCGCGGCGACGCTCGTGGCGCTAGGCGGTGTGCTCATCGCCGCCGCCCACCCGAAGATCGGCGCCCGGCTGAGCGGGGCCGACGGATGGAAGCGGTTCACTGGCGCCATTCATCTCGGCGTAGACGAGTTCCGCCGGCGTCCGCTGCTTGCAGTCGAAGTAATCGCGGCCGGCGTCGTGTACCAACTCAGCGTGCTGATCTCGGTGTTCATGGCCAGCCAGGCCCTCGGGTTGCACGTGGGGTTTACCGCGATCCTGGCCTTTTTCCCCGCGGTCGCGATCGTGCAGACCCTGCCCATCACGATCGGCGGGCTCGGAGTGCGCGAGGGCGCGCTCTACGTGTTCCTGCACCCGCTCGGCGTCACCAGCGACCAGGCCATCAGCCTCGGCGTGCTCGTCTACGCGTCCACGCTCATCGTCAGTCTGGTCGGTGCGCCCGCGTTCGCGGCCGGAGGCACGCGTAAAGTGCCTGCGGCCACATGAGCGCAACTCCCACCACTACCGCCACCACTACGACGACGATCGAGCCGTCGGTTCCCCGCCTTCGGTGGTGGCGAGAGGTCATAACGATCGGCCTGTTCTACGGCGTGTACACGTTGGTGAGGAACACCGGCCTGAAGGCCGATTCGACGGTCGCCGCACTACGCCACGCCAAAGAGGTCATTGCATTCGAAAAGGCGCTGGGCTCATTCCACGAAAAGGCCATCCAGGACGCGTTCATCAACTGGCACGGCTTCATCAAATTCTGGGACATCTTCTACGGGTCCGCGCACTTCCTCGTGACCATCGTGGCGATCGTGATGCTGTTCCGCTACGCACCGGCGCGTTACCCCACATGGCGCAACACGCTCGCGGTCACCGTGGCCATTGCGCTGCTCGGCTTCGCGTTCTACCCGCTGATGCCGCCGCGCCTCGTCGACCAACACGGCCTGCACTACGGCTTCGTCGACACGCTGCAAAAGATTGGTGGCCTGTGGTCCTTCGACAGCGGCACGATGTCGAAGATCTCCAACCAGTACGCGGCGATGCCATCGCTGCACTTCGCGTGGTCGACGTGGTGCGCCTTCGTGTTGGTGCCGATGATCAAGCCGATGTGGGGCAAAGTGCTGATGGGGTCGTATCCGTTGATGACGATGTTCGCCATCGTCGTCACCGCCAACCACTTCTGGGCCGACGCGCTGGGCGGCGCCGTCGCCCTGGGCCTCGGCTACCTGGTCGGCGGCAAGCTCCTCACCAACACGTTCGTCAAGGTCACCACCCGCCGCCGCGAACCCGTTTCCCCGTAGATTCGGCGGATGGATACGAACGCACTGTTTTCTGTGGCGGGCAAGACCGCGGTTGTCACTGGGGGAAGCCGCGGCATCGGGCGCATGATCGCCGACGGGCTGGTGTCGGCCGGCGTCGACGTCTACATCACGGCCCGCAAGGCCGAGGCCTGCGACCAGACGGCGGCTGAGCTCAACGAGATGGGCCCGGGCAAGTGCGTGTCGTTGCCGTTCAACATCGCGGGCGAGGAAGGGGCGACTGCGTTCGCGGCGATGATCGCGCAACGCTCACCCAAGGTCGACATCCTCGTCAACAACGCGGGCGCGACCTGGGGCGCTCCGATCGAGGACTTCCCCGACGAAGCATGGGACAAAGTGCTCGACGTAAACGTGAAGGGCCTGTTCCAACTCACGTCGAAGCTGCTGCCCCAGTTGCGCGCCGCCGGCACCGCGGATGACCCGGCCCGCGTAATCAACATCGGTTCGGTCGACGGCATCAACGTGCCCGGCACGTCGAACTACGCGTACGCCGCGAGCAAGGCCGCGGTGCATCACCTCACCCGGCAAATGGCGCACAACCTGACCCGCGACCACATCACCGTCAACGCGATCGCGCCGGGCCCGTTCCCGTCCAAGATGATGGCGTTCGTGCTCGACGCGCCCGGCGGCGAGGAGACGGTCGCCAAGAGCGTTCCGTTGGGACGGGTCGGCACGCCCGAAGACGTCGCCGGCCTCGCCATTTTCCTATCGTCCCGAGCCGGCAGTTACCTCACCGGCGCGGTAATCCCCTGCGACGGCGGCATCTCGACCAAGTCCGGGTAGGTCCGGTTTCCCAAGTTCTGCGCCACGAAAGTGGCGTGATTTCGCGGTCAATTCGCAAAATCGGGCGACTTTCGTGGCGCAGAACGCGGACGGGTGCTTGCAACAGTTGAACAAAAGTATTGACAGAGTTAGCGTTTGCTAACTACAGTTAGCACTCATGACCATCCAAGACGAGATCACCGCGCAGACCATCAAGACCGTCAAGCAGGCGCAGGACATCACGATCGGAGCCATCAATACCGTCGCCGACCGCGTGACGCCACTGCTGCCCAAGATCGACACCAGCTTCCTCAACGGGTTCCCCAAACCCTCGGAAGTTGTTGAGAAGGCGTTCGACCTCAGCCACGTGCTGCTAACCAGCGCCAAGAACGTCGCTGTCGAAGCGACCAATGCCTTCCAGCCCAAGACCGCCACGGCGGCGCCGGCTGCGAAGGCCACTCCGAAGAACACTGCGAAGACAGCGGCCAAGCCGGCCGCCGCCCAGCCCGCCGCGTAGGCGGAATACACAGCCCGCCGCTTAGGCGGAATACACATCTCGTCGGGGTAGTTGCAACGAGGCAACTCCACCCCGCAAGACCGAAACGAGGGCGCCCCATCCCCCCTGGGCGCCCTCGTTTCGCGCCCCGGCTTAGTTGGGCAGTGCCGCTTCTACTGCGGAGACCAGTGCTTCGTCTTCGGGCGCGGTCATCGGGCGGAAGCGGGTGACGGTGCCGTCGGGCGCGATGAGGAACTTCTCGAAGTTCCATTGGATGTCACCGGCGTTGCCCTCGGAGTCGGCCACCGCGGTGAGCTCGTCGTAAAGCGGGTGACGGTTGTCGCCGTTCACCTCGACCTTTTCCAGCATGGGGAACGTGACGCCGTAAGTGGCCGAGCAGAACTCTTCGATCTCCTCAGCAGAGCCCGGCTCCTGTCCGCCGAACTGGTTACAGGGCACGCCGATCACGCTGAAGCCACGCTGTGCGTACTTCGCCTGCATCGCTTCGAGCCCGGTGTACTGCGGCGTGAGGCCGCACTTGCTGGCCACGTTCACTACGAGTACGGCCTTGCCGTCGTAGTCGGCGAGCGATGTCGGTTCACCTTTGAGGGTGTTGAGCGGAATCTCTTTCAGGGACATGCGCGAAAGCTTAGGAGTTACGCGGAGTACGCGACTCTGGCGACGGGGATCGCCTCGATCAGACCCTTGAAACTCTTACGCCGGGCCGGTGCGCTCGCCAGGCTCGCTCACGTCCCGATCGTAGAATGGTGGGATGTCTGAGGCGCCAACGAGTCTTGGCGAGATCGCCAAGCGAGTCGACGCCCGCATCGACGAACTGCTCGCAGGCGAGATCACGCGGTGGACCGAAATCGACGCGGCGATGACCGAGCCGCTCGAGGTGTTGCGCGAGTTCGTGCTCGCCGGCGGCAAGCGCCTACGCCCGGCGTTTTGCTACTGGGCCTTCGTCGGCGTGGGCGGCGACGGCGACGACCCGGCGGTGATCGATGCCGGTGCCGCGCTCGAGTTGCTCCACACCTTTGCCCTTGTGCACGACGACATCATGGACAACTCCGACCGCCGCCGAGGCCTGTTGACCGTGCATCGGCATTTCGAGAAGCGTCACGGTGAACAGGCCTGGAGAGGCGAGACCCGCCGATTCGGTGAGGGCGCCGCGATCCTCATAGGCGACCTTGCTTTCGTCTACGCCGACCAGCTGCTGCGCGCCGCGCCGCAGGACGCGCTCGACGTGTTCACCGAGCTGCGGCTCGAGGTGAACGTCGGGCAGTACCTCGACCTCGTCGGCACGGTGCAGGGTGACGCGTCGTCCGACTTGGCCCGCAAAATCTGCATCTACAAGTCCGGCAAATACACGGTCGAGCGGCCCCTCCACCTGGGCGCGGCGCTCGCCGGCCGCTTCGCCGAATGTCAGGCCCCACTCAGTGCGTATGGGGACCCGCTCGGCGAGGCATTCCAACTGGTGGACGACTTGCTGGGAACCTTCGGTGACGCGGCGGTGACGGGCAAGCCCGTGGGCGAAGACCTACGCGAGGGGAAGCCGACCACGCTGTTCGCCCACGCCCGCGAGGCGGCGGTAGGCGCCGACGCCGACATGCTGGCCGACCGCTACGGCGCGACCGACCTGTCTCCCGGCGACATCACTGCCATGCAAGATCTATTCGAGCGCACCGGCGCCCGCGCCGCCACTGAACGCCGCGTGGAAACGCTGGTCGACCAAGCCCTCGACGCGCTCGCGACCGCACCCATATCGGGCGTCGCCCGGGACGAGCTCGACGCCCTCGCTCGGTTCGTCGCCGAGCGGGACTTCTGACGGGCGGCGGATAGGGTGAGTGCCGAAATGTTGCTCGACCGCGTCAAATCTCCCGAGGACCTCAAGGCGCTGAGCTACGCCGAGTTAGCCGAACTGGCCGCGGAGATGCGCCAGTTCATCGTGGAGGCGGTGGCCAAGAGCACCAGCGGCGGTCATCTCGGCTCGAACCTTGGCGCCGTCGAACTGACCATCGCCATTCACAGGGTGTTCGAGTCGCCCCGCGACATCATCTTGTGGGACACGGGCCACCAGGCCTACGCGCACAAGATCATCACCGGCCGGGCCAATCGCTTCGACGTGCTTCGCCAAGAAGACGGACTGTCGGGTTACCCGAACCGCATCGAAAGCGAGCACGACTGGATCGAGAACAGCCACGCGTCGACGGTGCTTTCCTACGCCCACGGCTTGGCCGCGTCGGTGGCCAAGGGCACCACCGAGCGCAACGTGGTGTCAGTGATCGGCGACGGATCGATGACCGGCGGCATGGCGTATGAAGCCCTGAACAACTTGGGCCACAGCGGCACCCGCTGCGTGATCGTGCTCAACGACAACGGTCGGTCGTATGCGCCGACGGTGTCGTCGCTCACCGAAAGCGTGAGCCGGTTGCGGCTGAACCCGCAGTACCTGAACTTCCGCCGCTTCGGCGAACAGGTTGCCGGTGAGCTGCCCGTAGTCGGCCCCTACATGGCCAAGGCCTGGAAGGGCATGACCGCGGCGATGCGCGAAGTCGCCGAGCCGACCGTGTTCTTCGAAGCACTCGGCGTGCGTTACGTCGGACCGATCGACGGGCATGACGTGGCCGGCCTCGAAGACGCGCTGCATAACGCGGCCGACTTCGACGGACCGATCGTGGTGCACGTGGTCACGCAGAAAGGCCGTGGCTACCCGCCGGCCGAAGACGACGACGAGAAGTGCCTGCACGACGCGGGCGACTTCGACCCGGTCACCGGCCCCGGCGCTTCTTCACTCGCTGGCTACACCAAGGCGTTTTCGGACGCGGTCATCGCCGAGGCCAAGCGTCACCCGCAAGTGATGGCGATCACCGCGGCGATGCCGGGCCCTACCGGCTTGTTGCCGTTCCAAGATCTGTTCCCTGATCGCTACTTCGACGTCGGCATCGCCGAGCAGCATGCGGTCACGATGGCCGCGGGTATGGCGATGGGAGGCCTGCGTCCGGTCGTCGCGTTGTATTCGACGTTCTTCAGCCGTGCCTTCGATCAGGCCAATCTCGACGTCGGTCTGCACGGACTGCCGGTCGTATTCGCGCTCGACCGGGCCGGCATCACCGGCGACGACGGCGCGTCGCACCACGGCGTGCTCGACATGGTGTTGTGTCAGACGATCCCGGGCATGACGATGTTCGCCCCGTCCTCGGTGCAAGAAATCCCCGAAATGCTCGCCACCGCGATGAGCCTCAACGGGCCCGCAGTGATTCGCTTTCCTAAGGGTGTGGCCCGCCAGGTCGACGGCGCCGAAGTCGGCAACGGCCTCGACGCCCGCCGCTGGCGCACCAGCGATTCGCGCGAAGTAGCGATCATCGGCGTGGGCAAGATGCTGGCTGCCGCGCTCGCCGCGGCCGAGTTGTTGGCCGAAGAAGGCATCGACGCCACCGTGTGGGACCCCCGCGTGGTGAAGCCCCTCGACCCGCTGATGCTGG
>JACCXE010000375.1 GCA_013697265.1 Actinomycetota bacterium
CTCGGGCGTCTCCGCCGAGATGGCATCCTCGTACCGCATGGCCACGAACGTAGACCGCTTCATTCGGGACCGGGAGACGTCGTGGACCGAGCTGGACAGGTTGATCGCCCAGGCCAAGCGCCGGCCCGAAAAGCTCGGAGCCGAACGGGTGCTGCGCCTCGGTGAGCTGTACCGGTCAGCGGCCGCGGATCTGGCCACGGCCCGGCGCTCACTCAAAGGCGACCCGGTTGTCAGCCGACTCGAATCGCTCGTTGGGCGGGGACGCAACCTCGTGTACGACACCGAGGCCCGCCGCGACGGCGTGGTCGCGTTTTTCACCACGACCTACTGGCAGCGCATCCGGTCTCGACCTGGCTTGCTGGCAATCGCAGCGGCGCTGTTGTTCGTGCCCAGCGTGCTCGCCGCCTTCTGGGCCGTGCACGACCCCGGCGCGGCCCTCGGTGTGGTGCCCGACATGTTCCGCGGCATCGACGACGGGTCGCGCACCACTGGCTCGGCCGGCCTGTCCTCGGGCAGCGCCGCCGCGTTTGCCAGTTCGATTATGACCAACAACATCAAGGTCACGTTCATGGCGTTCGCGGGCGGCATCACCTTCGGCGTCGCCACGGTCGGCGTGCTGATCTTCAACGGCCTGCTGCTCGGTGCCGTAGGCGGCCTGTCGCTGCACAACGGCTACGGCGAGTCGTTTGTGACCTTGGTGGTCGCCCACGGTGTGCTCGAACTGTCTTGCATCGTCGTGGCCGGTGCCGCCGGGCTGCGCCTCGCTTCCGCGCTCGTGTCGCCCGGCCGACGGAAACGATCGGTCGCGCTCGCGTCGAACGCCCGTGAGGCAGTGGAGTTGGTTCTGGGAACCGCGCCGTGGCTCGTGGTCGCGGGCGTCATCGAGGCGTTCGTTACGCCGGGCGGCTACGGCCTGCTCGTCAACTCGGTAGTGGGCCTCGCCGTCGGCGGTTTTTACTGGGCACTGGTTGTCGTGCGGGGGCGGCCGAGCCGGGCGGTTACAGCCGCGCTCGAGCCTTCAGGCTGAGGTAGGCCTCGACACACGCGACGCTCAGGCCGTCGGGTGTGCCGTCGACGGTGGTTGCTCCTGTGGCGCGCAACTGCGCGGCAGCCTGGTCGCGGGCGGCCAGCACAGACGCGGCGACCGAGGCCTCGTAGACCGCGAACGGGTGCGCGGGTTCCCGTTTGGTGATGGCCGTGATGTCGGGGTCGCGCACCGACGCCACGACGAGCGCGTGGCGGCGCGCGAGGGTCGGCACTGCGGCCACGAGCGACGCGGCCGCGCTGGCGTCGAGTAAGTCGGTCAGCACCATCACCAGGGCGCGCTTGGCGCCACCGACGGCGTTGAACGCGGTCGAGAAATCACTGTCGACCGAGCGGGCCTGTACGTCGAAGCAGGCGCGCACGGCCGCGGCACCGCCGTTGCGCCTCGGCGCGACACGGCGCTGGATCGTGTCGTCGAATGCGATCACGCCGAAGCGGTCCCCCAGTTCGTCGGCCACCAAGCCGAGCGCGGTCATCGCGTCCACAGCCACGTCGAGGCGAGAACGGTCGCCGACGGGCGCCGACATGAGCCGCCCCATGTCGAGCAGCACGATGACGTCGCGGTCTTGCTCGACGCGGTACTGGTTGCTCATTGGCCGGCCCGCGCGCGCGGTGGCCCGCCAGTTGACCTGCCGAATGTCGTCGTCGGGCGCGTACTCGCGGATCAGTTCGAACTCGGTGCCCAGCCCCAGTGGCCCTCGGGCTTGGCGCCCGGCGTTTCCGAAGCGGCCTTTACGCACCCGGGCCACGATCCGCCGGGCCGCGACAAGATTGGGAAACACCGCGAAGTCGATAGCGTCGACCTCGACTTTGCGGTCCCATCGGCCCAGGCCGAGCGGGCCGGTGCGCCGTAGGACCGGCGGCTCGAGCCGATACCGGCCGCGGCGGGTGGGCATGAGCGACGCGGCGAGGCCGCCGTCAGATTCGTCGGGCGTGAGCGACATCGCGGCCGGCACCGGCTGGCGCACGGCGACGGTACCCGCAGGGCTACCCACGACGGAGATTGTCAGGGGCGACGTGACGCCCCGTGACACCACGGGCGGCGCCGATCGGTCGACGCCGAGACGACCCCGCACCGACATCGCATCCGCGAGCGTCGCGGTCAGCACCGCCACCACGGCCAAGACCGCGAGTGGCACCGGGAGCAGCACCGAAGCAACGGCAACGAGCGCCACGAGGGTGGCCGCCCGGCGCGTCGGGCTCATGCGTGCGGGCTCATGCGTGCGGGCTCACCGCGGCACGGGCACGGCCGCGACCGCAGTGCGCACCGCTTCGTCGGGTGTGTAGCGCTCGAGTTCGGCCTCGGGATGCAGCAACAGGCGATGCCGAAGCACCGCCGGTGCGACGCGCACCACGGCGTCGGGCGTCACGTAGTCCCGGTCGTCGAGGCGAGCGGTAGCGCGCGACGCGGCCAGGAGATGCACCGCGGCGCGCGGGCTGGCACCGAGAGCCACGCTCGGCAGCACCCGGGTCTGGCGGATCAGCGCGACCACGTATGCCCGCACCTCGGCCGACAC
>JACCXE010000285.1 GCA_013697265.1 Actinomycetota bacterium
TTCGATGGCCTCGACGAGCAGCTTCAGCGCGTCTTCGTTGGACGCCAGGTCGGGAGCGAAACCACCTTCGTCACCGACGGCGGTGGACATGCCCCGCGAGTGCAAAATCGCCTTGAGCGCGTGATACGTCTCGGCCCCCCACTGCACCGCTTCGGCAAAGCTGGCCGCGCCGACAGGGGCGATCATGAATTCTTGAAGGTCGACGTTGTTGTCTGCGTGGGCACCGCCGTTGACCACATTCATCATGGGTACGGGCAGCACGTGCGCGTTCGTGCCCCCGACATACCGGTAGACCGGCAGTTCCAACTCGGCCGCGGCCGCTTTGGCCACCGCCAGCGACACGCCCAGCACTGCGTTGGCGCCGAGGCGACCGAGGTTGTCGGTGCCGTCGAGGTCGAGCATGGCCCGGTCTACGCCGCGCTGGTCGAGCGCTTCCATGCCACAGACGGCGTCGTTGATCTCGGTGCGCACCGAATCGACCGCGCCCAGCACGCCCTTGCCGCCGTAGCGGTTACCGCCGTCGCGTCGCTCGACCGCCTCGTGGGCCCCGGTAGACGCGCCGGACGGCACGATGGCGCGGCCGTTGGCGCCGGACTCGAGGAAGACCTCCACCTCGACGGTGGGGTTGCCGCGCGAGTCCAACACCTCGCGACCGTTTACGTGCTCGATTTCACTCATGGGAAGTTGCAGGTTACTAACGACCCTCGAGCTTTTTGGCTTCATCCCAGAGGTCTTCGCCGACGGACACGCCCCGCTCGGTCGCGAGGCGCCGCATGGCGCCGTAGCGCCGCAAGAACTTGGCCGACGCGGCCCGCAGGGCGGTCTCGGGGTCGGCCACACCGGCGTGGCGGGCCACGTGCACAGCGCTGAACAGCAAGTCCCCGACTTCGGCGACCACAGCATCAGTGCCGGGGCCGCCCTCGCGTAACGCTTCGGCCAACTCGGCGATCTCTTCGGCGAGCTTGCCGAGCGGGCCTTCGACGTCGGGCCAGTCGAAGTCGACGGCCACGGCGCGCCGGCCGATCTGCGCGGCGTGGCTCAGTGCGGGCTGGGCATCGCCGATGCCGGCAAACGGGTCGTCGCCGGTGTCGCCCCGCTCTTGCGCTTTCACCGCGGCCCACATCGCTTCGACCTCGGCCGGCGTTTCGGCCACCACGTCGCCGAACACGTGGCGGTGCCGGCGCACCAACTTGTCGTGGATGCCCCGGGCCACATCGGCGAGCGTGAAGTCGCCCGACTCTTCGGCGATCGTGGCGTGCAGCACCACCTGGAACAGCACGTCGCCCAGTTCGCCTTCGATCGCGTCGACGTCGCCGCTCGTGATCGCTTCGACGGCCTCGTAGGCCTCTTCGAGCATGAAGCGGGTCAGCGATTGGTGTGTCTGCTCGGCGTCCCACGGGCATCGCCGCCGCAACAGCCGCACGAGTTCGGCGAACTCGACGAGTTCACGAGCAACGGGCGTAGCCAGCGCAGGAATCCAAATCGAGGTCAGGTGATCGGCCGCCACCCGGTCGAGGTCGACCCACGCCACGGTGGTGACGGACTCGTCGGACAGGCCCAGGCGTTGCAGCACCACCACGTCGGGGCCGTCGTCGACGGCCAGCTTGATCTCGCTCAGCGCGTGCGCGCTGTCGCACTGGCCTACCAGCAGCGGGCCCCGCTCCCCCGCCGCAACGGCTGCGAACCGGTGGCCGTCCACCAAGCGCACGCCCGCGGCGAACGGGTCGACACCGACGCGCTGCCAGGCCAGGTCGAGAAACGACAGCGCCGGGTGGACGACCAGTTCGACGCCGTCGGCGTCGCGCAACAACTCGACGGTGTGCTCGGCGATCAACGGCGAGCCCGGCACCAGATACACCACGGTGCCGTCGCTATCGACGAGACGACCGACGATCGCGGCATAAACGTCTTCGATCGTCTCGGCGGCGTCGTACAGGTCGTCGCACGTCGCTACACCCGGTGGCAGCGCGTCGAAGGCGGGATGACGCGACGTGCGGGCAATGACGTTGTCGACGCCAACCGCCGACACAGCTTCGAGCAGCCCCGCGGGCAGCAGCGACGCGTCGGACGGACCGAGGCCCCACACCTCCACCCGAAGCATCGGGCTAGCCGGTTGTGTCGGTGGGAGCGTCGCTGGGGGCCTCAGTGGGGGCCTCAGTGGGGGCTTTGGTGACGCTGGGCGACTTGGGCGGCACGACCTGGGGTGAGTCGCCGGTCGTGTCATACGTGCCGTAACGCGGGTTCACTTCGACCTTGGCCTTCGATGACGCCTTGTTCAGAAAGTCGTTGAACGGGCCTTGCGCTCCGTCGGTGACAGCCTGCTGCACCTGTTCCTTGACCTCTTCGAAGGGCGGCACCGGGTCGCGGCTGTCGACGCGGATGACGTGGTAGCCGAACTGGGTCTTCACCGGGTCACCGATCACGCCCAGCTTCTGGTTG
>JACCXE010000348.1 GCA_013697265.1 Actinomycetota bacterium
CCACAACACCAGCGCCAACCCACCGGCCGGGCCCACGCCGTCGCGGTCGGCGACGGGCAGAGGCGGCGAGAACGCGACCGGATCGGCCTCGGTTGGGGCCACAGCCTGAACATCGGTTTGCGACGCCGCCTGCTCGGGCGGTGCCTGCAACACCGAGCCGCCCTGCAGCGTCGCCACCGTCGTTGCCATCACGGCCCGCAGGTCGAACAGCGTGGACCGCAACCCCAGGGCCGAGTCGAACTCGAGGCCGGTCACGGTGACGTCGCCCCGTGAACCGTGCAGCGTCACGCGCGTGGCGCGGCCGCTCGGCCCGCGTTCGGCGACCTCGACACCAGTGACGTCGCCGCGGTAGTTCAACCGGCTGGCCACATCGCGCAGCGCGATCGTGACCGACCACGCCGCCGGGTCGTCGCTCAGATACGGAGCGGCCCGCAAGTACGGATAGTTCGGGCCGGTCTGGCCAAACCCTTCTTCCCGCGTCGCACTGTGTGCGCCACCGTTGGCCGAGTAAACCGCCGACGCCAGACCCTTGCCGAACAGCAACACCTGGCCCGCGCTCGCGGCGACGGCCTTGTCCATGGCGGCGTATTCGGCGTCGGAGCCGAGGTACACCTGGCAACGCTGGGTGTCGCACAGCTCACCGCCCGCCGCCATCGCCCGCAGCGCATACGTGCGGGCCGCGATCGCCTGGGACTGGAGCGATGCGCCCGGCCATTTCGGGTTGCGGACCTCGCCCATTCCACGCAGATACGTCTCCACTGGAACCTGATTAACGAAGCGGACCCCGCCGGCCACGGGTGCCATCTCGACGATGCCGCGGTAGCGATGATTGCGCGGCGTCACGCCGATGCGGCCGCCGCCGGAGGGTGTGGCGGTGACAACGCCAACGAACATCGCCACGGACTGCGGGCCGGTGGTCGTGGTTGAAGTCGATGGGCGCGTCGACGAGGTGGTCGGCGCGGGGCCCGGCATGTTCTGGTTGCTCTGGCGTGACGGGAACGGCAACAGCGTGGTCGTCGTTGTCGTGTCGGGGCTGCGCGTCGTAGGCGTCGTGGATGACGACGTTGAAGTCGACGACGTCGTGGTCGGCGACGACGGAGCCGCTGTCTTGACTCGCGTGCCGTCACCGTCTCGGTAGATCAAAGCGGTGCCGCCGGGGGCAATCTTCAATGGCTGCGTCACCGGCGGACTGTTCGGGGCCGGATCGCCGCGGATCTCGCCGCCGTCAGGAAACGTGAGTTCGACCGAGTTGCCGGTAAGCACCGGCACCCGCACCGAGCCCGCGCCCTTGCCGATCGTGGTGCCCGGATAGAACTGCTCGAGAATCTGCTTGGCCGTCGCACCGGCTAGGCCCATCGCGAACGCGCCGTCTTGGGCCATGCCGACGCCGTGACCGTAGCCCCGCCCGTCAACCTGAATGGCGGGTATCGCCTCAACCGCAACCGCGGGCGTGGCACCGGCTACCGCCGTGATCGCGGCGAGCACGGCGATGCGCGCGATCAGCAAAGTTCTCCCCACGCCTTGAGTCTCGCGCTTAGGAGGCGGAGCGAACCCGCGTGAGCACCTTTTCGACGTCTTTGAGATGATGCACGCCCTCGTGCGCCGCGTTCTGCAGCATCGTCAACAGGTCGCGCTCACCCCACGGAAACGTCGCCTTGCGGATCCAGCCCGCTCCGTCGATGCGGTCGGCCTCGGCTACCAGCGCCGCACAATTGGCCTTGAGTTGCCCGAGGAGCGGCTCCGTTGGCAGTTCGTTCCATTTTTCAGAGGCGGCCTTCTCGTCCGGGTCGGAGAAGCCGATCGTGGGGCTGGCCTCCGAGTAGATCCGATGGATGACAACCGCGAACTCGTCCATCAAATCGGCGACGTGCGCGGTGTACTCGATGGCCGACCACACATCGGGCGCCGGCCGGGTGCGGATCATGGCTTCGTTGTCTTCGCTGGGCGCCGCCGGCTCAAGCGCTTCGGTAAAGCGACGAGGAAACGACTTGATCGTGTTGATCGCGAACGGCGGGTGCAACGTGCCGTAATCGAGCCCACACTCAGGACAAACCCACGCATCAGACATAAGTGAAACCGTATTCCTCTTACGTTTCGGTTTCGATCCCGAGGTAGGCGGCGCGCACTGCGGGGTCTTCCGCGAGGTCGGAGGCGTCGCCCTCGCGCACGACTTCGCCCGTCGCCAGGATGTAGGCGCGGCTGGCCCGACGCAGCGCTTGGGCCGCATTCTGTTCGACCAGCAGAATCGTGGTGCCCTGCTCGTTGATCTCGGTGATGATCGAAAAGATCTGGGCGACGAGGCGCGGGGCCAGGCCCATCGACGGTTCGTCGAGCAGGAGCAACTTCGGCGCACTCATGAGGGCGCGGCCGATCGCGACCATCTGCTGCTCGCCGCCCGACAGCGTGCCCGCCGCTTGCTTAGCCCGTTCCTTCAGTCGCGGGAACAGCGTGAAGACGCGTTCGAACTCGTCGGTCAACTTCCCCTTGTGGAGGTACGCGCCCATCTCGAGGTTCTCGGTGACGGTCATGCCCGGGAACATGCCGCGACCTTCGGGCGCGTGACCGATGCCGCGTTTGACGAGTTGATGGGCAGGCACGCCGAGGATCGACTCACCGTCAAACCTCACGTCGCCGGCCGTCGGGTTGAGTAAGCCGGAGATCGTCTTGAGGGTGGTGGTTTTTCCGGCTCCATTTGCGCCGATCAGCGTGACGATCTCGCCGACGCTGACGCTGATACTCACGCCCTTCAGCGCCCGAATCGGGCCGTAACCGACGGCGACGTCGTGCAGTTCAAGCAGCGCCATCATCGACTCCGAGATACGCCTCGATCACGGCTTGGTCGCCTTGCACGGCCGCGGGCGCGCCACTGGCGATCACCTTGCCGAAGTCGAGGACCGTCACTTCTTCGACGAGGCCCATCACAAGGTTCATGTCGTGCTCGATCAACACCACCGTGATGCCCTGGTCGCGGATGCGCTTGATCAGCATGATAAGCGCGGCCTTCTCGGTTTTGTTCATGCCCGCGCCAGGCTCGTCGAGCAGCAACAGACATGGATCGGTCGCAAGCGCACGCGCGATCTCGAGTCGGCGCTGATCGCCGTAAGGCATGGAGCCCGATCGTTCGTCGCCGCGATTACGCAGACCGACGAAGGCGAGCAGCGCTTCGGCATGGACCTTCGCGTCGTCTTCTTCCGCCCGGCGTCGCCGGCCGAAACCGAGCGCGCCAGGGACGCTGGTCTTGTGGTGCGCATCGAGGCCCACCGCCACGTTGGTGCGCGCTGACAAGTCGGGGAACAGACGGATGTTTTGGAAGGTGCGGGCGATGCCCGCCTGGCAGATCTTGTGTGGTGGCCGTCCGACGATCGACTTGCCGTCGAGGCGGATGTCACCGTCGGTAGGTTCGACCACCCCTGTGACCGCGTTGAACAGCGTTGTCTTGCCCGCCCCGTTCGGTCCGATCACGCCGACGATCGAACCGGTAAGCACAGAGAAGCTCACGTGGTCGAGGGCGCGGACGCCCCCGAAGTCGATGGTCAGCGCGTCGATTTCCAAACACGCCGAACCGGGCTGCATCGAGCGGTTTCCGGTCAGTCCGGGATCGGTCGTATCGACGTCGTCGGGGTCGGGCGCGTCGGTCGTGACCATGCCGCCGAGGTCGGCCGGTATCAAACCGCGAGGGCGAAAGATCATGACGAGGATCAATGAGAGTCCAAATAGAAGCACCCGGAAGTCGGTGACGTTCGTTGCGTTTGAACCGATAACGGAGTTGAGGACTCGGGTAATGGTCTTGCCAGCGGCAGCGTCGCGCAAATACTCGGGCAGGAAGGCGATCAGGAAGCCGCCGGCGATGACCCCCGGCAACGAGCCACTCCCGCCGAGCACGACCGCGGAGAGGATGATCACCGAGAAGAAGAACGGGAAATTATCCGGATTAATGAAGGCGACTTTGGAGGCGAAAATCCAACCGGCGAGCCCCGCGGTCGACGCGCCCACCGTGAACGCCCAAAGTTTCATCTTGAATGTCGGTACGCCCATCGCTTCGGCAGCTTCTTCGTCCTCGCGAATCGCCGACCACGAGCGGCCGACGCGCGACGCGTTGAGCCGGACGGACACCAGCAGCGCGAGCGCGATCGCAACGAGCGTCACGTAGTAGTAGGGCAGGGTCCGGAGCCCGAGCGGTTCGGGGTGCGCGATGTCCGTGATGCCCCGGGACTCGCCGAGCGCGTTGGTGTTCAACGCAACGATCCGCACGATCTCACCGAAGCCGAGGGTGACGATTGCGAGGTAATCGCCGCGCAGGCGCAGCGTCGGCGCGCCAAGGAGTACGCCCGCGATCATCGCAGCGCCGATTGCGAACGGAATGGCCAACCACGCGTCCATGTGGAACGTCGTGGTCAGCACGGCTGTGGTGTACGCGCCGACCGCAAAAAACGCGACGAAGCCCAGGTCGAGCATGCCGGCGGCACCGACCACGACATTCAATCCGATGGCGAGAAGGATGTAGACCCCAACCGGAAAGAACAACGTGCTCTGCAGGAACCCCGACAGGAAAGGGGGAACGATGATCGCCGCCAGGACGAGCGCGACCGTCCCGATGAGCCGTTGGCGACGGTTCAGTTTTACGCGGGGTCGACGACCCCACGTCCTGCGCAGCCGAGACACGGTCAGCGTCATGCGCGCGACCTTCCGAGTTGTTCGCCGAGCAAGCCGGTCGGCCGGAACATGAGCACCACCACCAGAATCGTGAACGCGAACACGTCCTTCCATTCACCACCGAGGACAGTGGCGCCGTAGTTCTCGAGGAGGCCGAGGGCGAAGCCGCCGAGGAGCGCACCGCGGACGTTGCCGATGCCTCCGAGCACCGCGGCGGTGAACGCTTTGATGCCGTAGATGAATCCGCCGTTGTAGCGGATGGTTTCGACGTAGATGCCGTACAGCCCGGCGGCGCCGCCGGCCAGCACGCCGCCGAGGATAAATGTGACCACGATGATGCGGTTGATGTTGACGCCCATGAGCTGGGCTGTCTCAGGGTCTTGCGCGGTCGCCCGGATGCCGCGCCCCAACTTGGTGTTTGCGACGAATCGGTCCAGCGCCAGCATCATTCCGATCGCCGAAGCAACAACGACGATCTGCGGCACTTGGACGGGGGCTCCAAAAATCTTGAACGCCGTGCTGCGGGCGAGGAGCCGGGGAAAGGCGAGCGCGTTGCGCCCGTAGCGCAGGGCGAAAAGTTCCTGAAGCAGAAGCGACGCGCCGATCGCCGTAATCAGAAAAGCGAGTCGAGGTGCTCCGCGTTTTCGCAGGGGCCGGTACGCCAGCCGCTCGAGCACCACTGCCAGCACACCTGACGCGATCATTCCGGCTAGCACCACAAGCACAAGCACCCCCACCAGCACCAAGCCGTGTGGGGGTGCGTGCGCCGTGTCGAAGCCGATCGCATGGAGAGCGAACAGCGAGCCGAACGCGCCCACCATGAAGACTTCAGAGTGAGCGAAATTGATGAGGCGGAGTACGCCGTAAACCAGGGTGTAGCCCAGGGCGATCAGTGCATAGATCGCCCCGAGCGTCAACCCGTCGACTGTCTGCGGCCAGAACTGCTCGGTCAGACAGCGCGTACAGAAGGTGATGGCGCCTCCTCGGAGCCGAGGTGGTTGTGGCTAGAGCTCGTCGGTGTTGGTGAGCGGTGCGAACTTGCCGTTCTTGACGACGAAGAAGTACACGGTGGTGGCCTTTAGATTTCCGTTGTCTTCGAAGGCGATCGTCTTCGAGATCCCGTCGTAGGTTCCGAGACCCTCGACGTAGGCGAGCAGCTTGGGCCGCGTGGTGTTTCCGGCCTTGATGCCCTTCATCAGGATGTTCGCCGCGTCGAACGCTTCGCTCGAGTAAGTGCCGGGGTCCTTGGTGAACTCGGCCTTGTAGTCATTCGTGAACGTCTTGAGCGCTCCCGTAGACGATTCTGTAGCGAGGTTGCAGGGGCACGACACGATGTTGCCCTCAGCTCCGGCCCCTGCGTTTGTTAGGAAGCCTGGGTCAAGCGAGCCGTCACCCGTGATGAAGGTCGCGGTGACGCCTTTGTCGCTCAGCTGCTTACTGAGCTTGCCTGCTGCCGCGTAGTAGCCCCCGTAGAAGATCACGTCGGACTTGGCGGCTTGCGCCGCGTTCACCGCCGCCGAGAACAAGTCGTCCTTTTCATTGATTGACGTATTGCCTTTGGACGGGTTGCCGTTCGCAGTCGCGACCGCGCGGACGCCGTCCGCCAACGGCTTGCCGTAGTCGTCGCCGTTGTCTATGTAGTACACGCTCTTGCCGGCGTGCTTCTCCTTGAGGAATTGTGCGATTCCGGCGCCCTGGGCTTTGTCGTCGGGAAGCGCACGATGGAAGATCGTTTCGGGATTGACGACATTGGGCAGATCCGCATTCGTAGCGGATGAGCTGATCATCACCAGTCCGGCCTTTTGCAATTCTGGGATGACGGCCTTGGTTTCAGCGGAAAACGCTGGGCCCACGATGCCGAGAATGCTTGCGTCGTCCTTATAAAGCGCGAGCTGCGCCGGTGCTTGCGCCGCGGCGCCCTGGGTGTCGAACTCTTTGAGAGTGATCTTCACGTCCGACTGCGACGCGTTGAATTGCTTCACTGCGAGCTGTGCGCCGTAGAGGATGTTGATACCGAGGTTCGCCGCGTCGCCCGTTTTGGGGCCGACATACGCGATCGAGTATTTCTTGGCGTTGCCGCCGCCATCGCCGTCATCGGCGTTGTTGCCGCCGTCGTCGTCGCTACCGCACGCGGTGGAAACGAGGGCGAGGCTGAGGATGACGGCGAATAGCCGCCAAGAGGACCGGATGCTTCGAGACATAAAGGAGTGCTCCCTGCTAGTCGGTCGGACACGCGGACATTACGCGCATAGATGAGGCGCGTGTCGGTTACTCGCTTGCCCACACAGCGAATCTCCCGCCGACAACAATGGCGTGATGATCCGCCGGTTCGTCAAGCTCGGCCTCCTCGTTGCCCTGTTGGGTGTCGGCGACGTCACGGCGCGCGCGTTTATCGAAGCGAAAGTCGACGCCCGCGCCCAGGCCGAAGCTCCACCTGGCTCGAACGTCGATACGAGCATCGGCGGTTTCCCGTTCGTGCCCCGACTGCTGCTGTCGTCGTCGATCAGTGACGTGGATGTGCACCTCGAAAACGTGAACGCGACCGTCATCACTTTTGCGACCGTCGACATCGACTTGAAGGGCGTCGAACTCGACCGGGCGAAGATGCTCGCGCCCAAGGCACGCATCACCAAGATCGACCACGGGACCGTGCAGGCCGTGCTGACCCAGGAGGCGTTGAGCGATGCGCTGCACGTACCGGTCACGATCGCGGACGGTGTGGTGTCCGTGGCGGTGCTCAGCCAGACCATTCCGGTGACCCCCGGAGTCGATGCCAACGGCTCGCTCACCCTGCAGGCCGACGGGCTGTCCCGCACGTTCACACTGAAGATTCCGAAGACCGACTACGTGCCCTGCATCGGCGAGGTCACCGTGCTCGCCGGCCGAATCCGGTTCTCGTGCGAGATCCAAGAAGTGCCGCCCGCGTTGCTCGACGCCGCGCAGATCGACCGGTAGCGCTACAGGGCGGGGTGGTCAACCGGCGTCCACGTCGGGAACGAGATGTGGTCAACGCCCATCCACTTCGTGATCCGTCCCGCGTCGCGCAGCTTCGGGATGCAGTCGCGGGCGTGGTCACCCACCATGCGCGCGTAGTCGGCCACCGTTACCAGCAGAGGCCCGGCGTCGAGGTCACCGGGCTGGGTGCGGGCGTCGACCTCTAGCGTTGGCTTGCACGGGTTGCGCAGGTCGACGGGGTGGCAGTGGTACACGACGCCCTCGAACACCGACAGGGCCACGATCCGCAATCCGTCACCAACCCCACGAGTCGGGTTCGCCCTTGAAAGGCCCGGCCACGTCGGTGGTGATCCACCCGCCGTAGAAGCCGCCCGGTTGTGCCTCGACGACCTCGCCATCAACGGAGCATTCGTCGACTCTGTCGGCGTAGAACGCCACGCATCCGGTGAGTTCGACGAAGTGGGGTGTCGGGCGGAGGTAGCGCCAGCCGACCTCGGGTGCGCGGCGATCGCCGACCACGGCGTCGACGTAGGTGGCGGTTCCTTTGAACTCGCAATAGGTGGTGCGCGTCGTCTCGTCGAGCAGCGTGGCGTCGACGTCTGAGGGCGGAAAGTAATAGACGGGCGGATGGCTCGTTTCGAGGACGCGGAACCCGTTGGTCGTATCGGCCAACACCTGTTTCGCGAACCGCACCACCAGCCGCTTGGGCGTGCGTTCCAGACGGGGAGGGCGGGGGTAATCCCACACCGATTCCTGCCCGGGTCGGGGCGGCGTGGGTGTTGGGCGCGTCGTCATCCTCTCAATTTGTCAGCATGAGGCCATGCGCGTCGCCCTTGTGCCCGATTTGATGGACCGATCCCGGCTCAACGGCATCGCCGATTTGGTCATCGTCAACTCGGCGGCGGCGCTCGAAGCGGTGACTGGTCTGGGCGCGGGCGACGTGGTGGCGGTCGACTTGTCCCGCGACGGCGCGCTCGAAGTCGCGGGACGGATCGCGGCCGCCGGCGCCACCGTGTTCGGCTTCGCGTCGCACGTCGACGGCGACACATTGCGTGAAGCGAATGCGCTCGGTGTGAACGCGATGGCGCGTTCGGCGTTCTTTGGCCGGGCGCCCGAATTGTTCAATTAGTTTCGGGCCGTGCCGAGCGACCAAGAGCTGCTGCGCTGGAGCGAAACGCTCAGCGCGATCGCCCGCACCGGGCTCGGCTTCACGGCGTCGCTTTACGAGCAAGAACGCTTCCAAGAAGTGTTGAGCGTGGCGGCCGACATGCGGGCCACCGTCGAGGAAGGGCCGAGCGCCAGCGAATGGCTGGGCGAGTGGATGAAGAGCATCGGCAAGGGTGTGCCCGGCTACGTCACACCCAAGCTCGCCGTTGGTTGCGTGGTCGGCAACGACAAAGGCGAGATCCTGCTCGTGCAGCGCGGCGACTCGGGCGTGTGGCTGTACCCCACCGGGTGGGCCGACGTCGGCTACTCGCCGGCCGAAGTGGTGGTGAAAGAAGTGCACGAGGAGACCGGCATCCACGTCGAGCCGGTGCGGATCATCGCGGTGATCGACGGCGTGCGGAACCAATTCACCCGCGTGCCGTTGTATTCAATCGTGTTCCACTGCCGCGCCATCGGCGGCGACCTAACGCCGCACCCGCTTGAGTGCCGCGACGTCGGATGGTTCTCACGCGATGCCTTGCCCCAGCCCCTCGTGGGCTACGACCGGTGGGGGCCGACCGCGTTCGACGCGATCGACGGCAAGCCGGTTGACGTGACGTTCGACCCGCCCCGAACGCCGGTGTGGCGCGGCGGCGAGTAGTTACCGGTCGAGTTCCTCGAGCACGAAGCTCGTTTGGGTCGACCGCACCTCGGGCATCGACTGGAGCTCTTCGAGCACGACGTCGCGCAGCGTTTCCATGTCCGCGGCCCGCACGAGCATGATCAGATCGAAGGTGCCGGTGGTCAGCGCCACGTATTCGACGCCCGGCAGTTGCACCAGGCGGTCCGCGATCGAGCGCCATGCGTGCTGGTCGATGTCTATGAACACGAACGCGGTGATCG
>JACCXE010000362.1 GCA_013697265.1 Actinomycetota bacterium
AGCTAGGACACTCCCGCACGGTCATGCGGGTGCTGCGGACACGGAGGTCCGGTTCCCGTGGTGGAAGCGCCTGCTCGGCGCGGCACGACCGGGCAGCGACTCCCGACCGCGCTCACGGCGTAGGAAACCTCCCGCCAGATGATCGTCGGGTTGGCGTCGATGTCGTCAAGGGTGGCCCGATGGCATACATCGTTCAACGCAAAGACCGCTTCTATGTCGTCGTCTACGACGGCCTTGACCCGCTTACAGGAAGAGAACGCCGGCGCTGGCACCCGGTCGGACAGGACCGCACCGAGGCCGAATCGATCGCCGCGCGCCTCGACGCCGAAACCTTCGCACCCGCCCCGGCGAAGGGCGGCGCGGTGACGGTCGCCGAGTTCCTGACGCTTACGTGGATGCCGCAGAAGCGTCGCCAAGTGCGCGCCACGACCGCGTATCGCTACGCATGGTTCGTCGACCGCTACATCTGTCCGGCTGTCGGAGATATCCCGCTGCGTCGGCTACGCGCTGATCACCTCGACGCGCTGTACTGCTCGCTTTCCGAACACGGCGGACGCGACGGCAACGGCCTCGCACCAAAGACGGTCCTCGAGGTGCACATGATCATGCGGGCGGCGCTCGCAATGGCGCTGGAGCGGGAGCTCGTCATGCGGAATGTCGCGCATGGCGCGCGGGCACGTCGTCGACCACCGACACGCGGCGCGGCGCGTACGTGGACCGCCGACGAATTGAGGGCGTTCCTCGACAGCGCGCGCGGCCACCGCCTTTATCCCGCGCTGCACCTGGCGGCGCACACGGGTATGCGTCGAGGCGAGATCGTCGGCCTGAAGTGGCGCGACCTCGATCCGAGAACTGCGCGGTTGTCGATCTCGCGGACACTGCAGAACGTGGGCGGCAGGCCCGTCGAGTTCGGCGTCAAGACGCGATCGAGCCGCCGCACCGTCGACGTCGACGCCGGCACGCTCGATGAACTCGCGCGATGGCGGGACCGCCTCACGCGTGAGCACCTTCCGCACGAGGCCGACGACTGGATGTTCTGCAACCCGGTCGGAGGATTCCTCAACCCTGAGTCGGTGAGCCAACTGTTCAACCGGATCGTCCGCCGCACCGACGTCGCTCGCGTTCGCTTCCATGATCTGCGCCACACGCACGCGTCGCTACTCGTCTCCGCCGGCGTACCGATCAAGGTCGTGACGGAGCGTCTAGGGCACTCGCATCCGGCCTTCACAATGCACACCTACCAGCACCTGCTGCCGGGCATGAGCGCGGCTGCGGCCGAGCAATTCGCCGCGCTCGTCGCGTCGCCGAACCGGTAGACGTCCACCGACAACCACGCGTCGAAGTCGCAGCGTGAAGAAGGCCGACGCCAAGAGTCGGTAGACGTGGCCGGTGACGCGCCCTTGGGCGCGCTGAAGGCCCAGGCCTATTGACCTGGGCCTTCAATTGGTGGCGGGGGCAGGATTTGAACCTGCGACCTTCGGGTTATGAGCCCGACGAGCTACCAGACTGCTCCACCCCGCGGCGGACCGTTCATGGTAGCGGCAGGCTGGTGGCCCTCCAAACGAGAAGCATTCACGCGGCCGGAATGTGCATGTGTTTCGACACGGTCTCAAGTGTGTGACCGAGGCGGTCAACGAGTTCGTCGAGTAGCGGCCGGTCACACACCAGTGGCGGCGCCACCTGGACGACGGTGTCGCAGCGGTCGTCACCACGCGCGACGAGTCCGGCCTGATACAACGCCGGCGGTAGCGCGACGCGTAGCAGTTCCTCGCGCTCGTCGGCGTCGAACCGAGTGAGCTCGGCGTCGCGCACGAGTTCGACGGCCCAGAAGTAGCCACTGCCCCGCACGTCGCCCACGATTGGCAGACGCGACAGCGTGCGCATCTGCTCGCCGAGGTAGGCCTCGTTGGCCCGCACGTTTTCGAGCACGCCTTCGCGCTCGAAGATCTCGATGCTCTTCAGCGCGATCGCCGAGCAAAGCGGGTGGCCGCCGAAGGTCATGCCGTGCGGAAAGGTCCGGGTCGCTTCGTACAGCGGCGCGGCCACGTGATCGGCCACGAGCACCGCACCCATCGGCGCGTGCGCGGAAGTCAGGCCTTTGGCGACGGTGATGGCGTCGGGGGCCACGTCGAAGCGCGTCGAGGCGAACCACTCGCCGAGGCGACCGAAGCCGGTGATCACTTCGTCGGCGACGAGCAGGATGCCGTAGCGGTCGCAGATGGCGCGGACGCCGGGCCAGTAACCGGCGGGCGGCTGGAAGCAGCCGCCCGCGTTTTGCACGGGCTCGGCGATGAACATCGCAACCGTGTCGGGGCCTTCGGCCTGTATCGCTGCGTCGAGCTCGTCGAGCAGGAACGCTGTGTGTTCCGCTTCGGTGTCGATA
>JACCXE010000400.1 GCA_013697265.1 Actinomycetota bacterium
CATCGAACACCTCGGTATCGGGCCCGCCGTCGTCGTCGGTCACTCGCTGGGCGGCGTCATCACGTGCGCGCTCAGCGCGGCCCGTCCTGATCTGGTCGCCGCAGCCGTGCTGGTGGATCCCGCGCCATTTGTGGTCAGCGAAGACGTCCGGCTCGCCCTCAAGGCCCTGCTTGGGCGAATCGCCTCCGCAGACGGCGAGGTGACTCGCGCCGCGATTGTCGAGGGAATGTTCATGGCCACCGACGACGCCGAACGCAAGGTGTCGCTCGCGAAGGCGATGGCGTCGATACCGCACGAGATCGCCGCGCCGGCCATCGGCGGGTTGCTGTCCTTCGACGGCCCAGCTGCACTCGCCGCGGTTCAACGCCCGATCGCGTCAATCGGCTCGGGTAGCTCAGTCAACGACGCGCGGGCGATGAAAGAGATCAACCCGCGCATCCTCATAGGCCAAACCCTCGGCGCGGGCCACTTCAACCAACTCGAAGTGCCCGATCAAGTCAACGCGATGATCGAGCACTTTCTGCGGATCAGCCTGTAGACGGCGCTAGCGCACGGCCGCAGGCGCGGGCTCGTAACGGGGCCGGAACCAGCGACGCTTGGCGACGACGCCGGCCTCGAGGAAGCGAGTGATGGCTGCTTCGTGGTCAGGGCTCAGCTTGCGACCGTTCCGGTCGACCAGCTCGAAGCGGTCGTCGGCCCGGCCGTCGGCCTCGCCGATCGTCGCCGCCACCACGTCCACGCCGGCCGCGGCAAACCCCGTCGCGATCGTGTGAAGGAGACCGGGCCTGTCCGGCGCAACCACGTCGCACACGGTGTGCCACGGAGACGCTGATTGGTCGAAGGTCACCGTTGCGTTGTGCAGCGGTTCACTCGATAGGGGGATAGCGAATGCGGCGCGAATGTCTGCGGCGATCGCGTTGCAGTCCGGCGCGTCGCCATTGACCCGGAACGCTTCCAACGCGATCCCGTCAGCCCAGGTAGCGACCACGGCTTCGACGACTGAGAGTCGATGCTTAGCGAGCACGCCGGTGACGTCGGCGAGCAGGCCAGGCCGATCGCGCGTCGCGACGTCGAGCAGCCATTCGTCGCCATTGCTCAGCGCGCGCACCCGCACCTCGTCGCCACCCACCGGCCGACGCAGGAACTCGGCGTGGCGGGCGATGGCTTCGGCCGACTGGCGTAGCACGTAGGCACGAGGTGCCTCCTCTATGCGGTCGGCCGCGTTCTTTCCTTCTACGACGGTCAGCGCGCGACGGCGTCGGTCGTCGATGAGGTTGCGCGCCTTCGCCCCCGTCAGCTCGTCGTTTTCGAGCGCGGCCTGGACGAGCCGGTACATCTCGTCGATCCGTTGCCATTGCCAACGCTCACCGTCATGGTGGAGACGGGTGAGGACGTAGAGAGCGCGAGCGCGCTCGGGCGAGCGGAGGTGGGAGGCGAGCGATAGCACGGCTTCGGATTCGAATGCCGCAGGCCGCATCGAAGCGGCCCAGAGCAGATCGGCGTCCGCGACCAAAGCAGTGACGCCGCCGCAAATGTCATCGGGCAGGCTCAGCTCGCGCCCGACAGCATCGGCTACCGACGCGGCGTCGTACTCGGCGTCCAGTGCGTCGACCAACAGCAGCGCCAGAATCAGCGGCCGCGGATCAAGCAGGTGCTGCGCCTCGACCGCGATCGGGTCGTCGCCGTCGAGGCGGCGCAGGCGTTCGACGGATTCGAACCGGTAACGACCAAGGGGATCGATCGAACGTGCGTCGTCGAGGCGGTGGGTGATGGCGCCGGCCAGCGATGCCGACACGCCTTCGAGGACGGCGGACACGTCGAGGAACCGCCACGATCGCCCGTTGCCGCGCTCGATGACGTCAAGCAACTCGTCCATCAGGTCGACGCGCCACCGCTTGGCGCCTTCGGGCACCGCCCGCAACCACTCGGTTAGCCGGGGTCCGGGCTCGCGGTGCGCCACCGCGACCGCAGCGACGAGCGCGATTCGCACCGCTTCGATGGCGGGCGGTCGCGCCGCCAGGTCGACGGCTTCGCGCGTGATGCGCAACCAGCCGCCGGAGGGCTGAGGCTCGCCTGCCTCGTCGATAGTCGGCATCGTCTCCGTGCTCAATCGGCTGTACCGCATCTTCAGCAGCTGGGGCGTAACGAGCGTCGTTACAAGAACGACCAATAGCAGCGAGGCGTACAGCTCGTCGTTCAACACGCCTGCAGCGCGGCCGAGCGTGGCGAAGATGAGGCCGACTTCGCCCCGAGGAAGCATGCCCAAGCCGATCAGAAGTTTGTCGCCCGGCGAACCGATCGCGCCGACGGGCGACACGAGCTTGCCGATAATTGCCACGACCAGCAGCACCGCGGCGTCGCGCAATACCGCGGCGCTGGCGAACGCGCTGATCTGGGCGTCGATGCCAATCTGTAAGAAGAACACCGGGATGAAGAGGTGGCCGACGGGGCCGAGCTCTCGGTGGATGCGCTCGGACTGGTCGCTCCGAGTCAGCGCGATGCCGGCAACGAAAGCCCCCACGATCGGTGCGAGCTTGGCCGCGTCGGCCGCGGTGGCGAAGGCCAGTGTGAACGCGAGCGCGAGGGCGACCATCGTCCCGGTCTGCCGCGATACGCGGTGAATCAGCGAAAACAGCGGCTGGGCCAACCGGAGACCGATCCCAGCGCCGAGGACCAGGAACGCGACCGCTACGGCCACGATGCCGACGACCGACAACGGCGAAACCGATCCCTCGGTGACGAGGCGCACCACGACGGTCAACACGACGAGGCCCATGACGTCGTCCGCTACGGCCGCGCCAAGCACGATCCGCGCCTCGGTAGTGGCCAGCGCGCGGAGGTCACCGAAGACACGGGCAGTAATGCCGACACTCGTCGCAGTTAACGCGGCGCCGACGAATAACGATGTCTTGAATTCGAAGCCGAGCATTTCCATGGCGCCGAAACCGAGTGCCATCGGCGCCGCTACTCCGACAACGGCCACCAGGAACGACGCCCGTCCGACCTTGCCGAGTTCGGCGAGGTCCATCTCCATTCCGACCTCGAGCAACAGCAGAATGACGCCGATCTCCCCGAGCGTTCGGAGCACCTCGTCGTTGTGCCCGACCAGGCCGAGCGCCGACGGGCCGATGAGGATGCCGGCCACGATTTCGCCGACAACTGCTGGAGCGCCGAATCGCTCGGCGATCTCCGCCGCCGCTTTGGCCGCGACGAGCACCACGAGGATGTCGGTGAGAATTTTTGCGATGTCCATGGGATCAGTGAGGTGACGCGAATCGGGTGGGCGAGTGCGCTTGCGCGCACCCACCCACCCGATTCTGACGAATGTTGCTGACTAGTGGTTGTAGGTCGGAGCCGGTGGTTCCGGAGTCGGGGGCGCCGGTGAGTACGGAGCCTCCGGTGAGTACGGAGCCGGCGGCGCGACGCCGGTGGGTCCGCCCACCAGCGCCATGTCGTGGACCTGTTCGCTCTTGAGATCGAACTCGGGGTATGCGAGCACACCCATTTCCGGGATGTCCATGCCTTCGATTTCGATTTCTGCGGTGGGGCGAATGCCACCCTTCATCACCATGTCCTGAATCTTGAAGAACAGGTATGCGATGAAAAGGATCGCGGTCCACAAAACGGCCACGCCGAGCGCCTGAGCGCCGAGCTGACCGAGGCCGGGGTCCATGCCGTAGAAGATACCGGTGACGCCCTTGGCCGCGGCCGAACCCTCGGTGGTCAGGTTCCAGCCGGCACCGTAGGCGCCGTTGCCGAAGAGGCCCACGGCGAGTACGCCGAAGGACCCGCACACGCCATGCACTGCGATGGCGCCAACGGGGTCGTCGATCTTCATGCGGTTCTCGATGAAGCCGGCGGCGAAGATCACGAGGACGCCGGCGATGACGCCGATGACGGCGGCGGCCCAGGGGTCGACGAAGGCGCAAGGAGCGGTGATCGCCACGAGGCCGCCGAGCATGCCGTTGACCATCATCCCGGGGTCGGGCTTGCCTGTGCGCATCATCATCCAGAACATCGCGGCGCCGGCACCGAAGGCAGCGGCGATGGCCGTGTTTGCGGCGACGAGTGCGAACTGGATGTCGGTAGCGGCGAACGTCGATGCGGCGTTGAAGCCGAACCAGCCGAACAGCAGGATGAAGCAGCCCAGCATGGCCATGGGGATGTGATGGCCGGCAAGCGTGTTGGCCGATCCGTCCTTGTTGAACTTGCCGATTCGGGGACCCAACACGATTGCGCCAGCCAGACCGGCGACGCCGCCCACCGTATGCACAACGCCCGAGCCGGCGAAGTCGACGTAACCAAGACCGAGGTGCATGGAATCACCAACCTTGGCCAGCCAGCCGCCGCCCCACGTCCACGCGCCGAACAACGGGTAGAAAATGGCGCCGCAGAACAGGCCCCACCCGACGAACGCCTTCCACTTCCAGCGTTCGGCCATGGCTCCGGTCGGGATAGTGGCCGTGGTGTCCATGAAGGCCACCATGTACAGGAAGAAGCCCGCAACCGCAGGGCCACCGGCCTTGCCGATGTCGCCGAGTGCGAAGCCGCCCTTCCACAGGAAGACCCAGTTGCCAGAGCCGATCAGCGCATCGCCGACGGCCGAGTTGTAGCCGATCAGCGTTGTGCTGTAGCCGCCGAACATGAAGGCGTATCCGACCAGGAAGTAAGCGATAAAGCCCAGGCCGAAGATCGCGAAGTTCGTTGACACAACATGGGCCGCGTGCTTGGCCCGACAGAAACCGGTTTCGACGAGTGCGAAACCGGCCTGCATGAAAATGACGAGCACGGCGCCGATGACAACCCAGAGCAGGTTCGTCTGGGTGCCGAGAAGGTCGACCTTCTCGGCGGTTGTCAACTCGGCCGCGCCCGCGACGCCCGAGAAGGCAAGAGTTGTTACCGCTACGAGGCCGAGGCCGGCGGCGGCTTTCCATCGCCAACTTCGACTCGCGCTCGCGGCGCGTGCAAGTGATGACATGTAGGAGCCTGCTTCCTTTCAGCAGAGGATTTGGTTCAGTGGCGACACCCTCCAACATGGGTGTTTCGTTCACGCGCCCTCGCTGTTTCAGCTGTATGAACTTCAGCTTTGGAAGGGAAAGCCGAAAGGTTGCCGTAAGGAAACCTGGAGCGAGGACGATTCCGGATAGTTTCCGCCCGTGCCAGACCAGCCGCCTGAACCTGATGAGATCGATGCGCGTCGCGTCCGAATCGGGCTCGCGATCTTGGTGGTCGTCGTTGTCGGCGCGCTCATCGGTGCGGTAGTTCTCGACAACCCGACGGGCAAAGTCGTGATGATCGGCATCGTCGCGTTCACCGTGATTCGGGCGTGGACGCTGCGCCGCGCGCTCGGGCGTTAAGCCACTAGATCGCGTCGTTGCCCTGCTCTGAGGTGCGAATGCGCATCAGCGAAGAAAGCTCGTAGCTCCAGATCTTGCCGTCGCCCACCTTGCCGGTATGAGCAGACGTCGCGATCAGGTCGACGACCTTGGTCAGTTCGCTCTCCTCGCACAGGACTTCGATCTTCACCTTGGGCACGAACTCCATCAGGTATTCGGTGCCGCGGAATGATTCGCTCTTGCCGCCTTGGCGGCCGTAGCCGCTCACTTCCGTGACGGTAAGCCCGAGCATCCCGGCGGCCCGTAGGTTCTCGTTCACCTCTTCGAGCTTGAATGGCTTGATGATCGCCGTAACTAGATAAGGCATCGTGAGGACGGAACCTAGGAAAACGGAATTACGCATCAGTTCCCCGAACGTTTCAACAATGTGAACTGACAGAACCCTTACATCCCCAGTTTTGGCGAATCCGTAGGCTGATCCGATGTCGTTGGACCGCGCCGCGCTGCTTGCCGACACATCGCGCATCGGAGCCGCGTGGTGTCTTGCCTACAGCGAGCAGGTCGACGCGTGGCTGGCCGAACTGTTCGCGGCGGCGACCGACGGCAGCGAAAGCGGAATCGCGTTGGTCGCGGTGGGCGGGTACGGCCGCGCTGAGCTCGCGCCCGGCAGCGACATCGACGTCATGCTCATTCACACCGGTCGGAACGACGTCGAACAGGTCGCGAACCGTGTCTGGTATCCGATCTGGGACGCCGGGCTTCACCTCGGTCACAGCGTACAAACGTCGAAGCAGGCCCTCGGGTTGGCCGACGACGATCTCGATACCGCCACGGCGCTGCTGAGCGCGCGCCACGTGGCGGGTGACTCGCGCCTCACCGCCGAACTCGGCGGCAGCGCGCACGCCCAATGGACCAAGCGGTCCAAGCGCTGGCTCCAGGCGCTCGGTGGTCGGGTTGACGAACGACACGCGAGCGCCGGCGAGGTGGCGTTCCGGCTCGAACCCGATTTGAAGGACGGGCGCGGTGGCCTGCGCGATGTCCACGCGCTGCGCTGGGCCGAGATGGGCGATCGCGTTATTGCCGACCATGACGATCCGTCGCTGGTATCGGCTTACGAGGTGTTGCTCAACGCCCGCGTCGAGTTGCAACGGAACAGCGGTCGCAACAACAACCTGTTGAATTTGCAGGATCAACTCGGCGTGGCGAAGAACCTGGGCCTGGCCAGCAGCGACGAATTGATGACGGGCATCGCCGAGGCGGCCCGCACGATCGCATGGACAAGCGACGACACGTGGCGCCGTATCCGTTCGCGGATGCGCGGCCCCCTCGGCCGCGTCGGCCGGCGATCCAAAGACGTCGCGCCGGGTATCACGTTGCGCGACGACGAACTGCATGTCGACCCTGCCCTAGCTGCGGGTGATCCGTTGATGGCGTTGCGGGTCGGGGTTGCCGCCGCCCGAGACGACGTGGCCATCGAACGCGAGTCGTTGGAGTTGCTTGCGACCACGCCCACCCTGCCGGAGCGGTGGACCGTCGAGATGCGCGGCCTGTTCGTCGACCTCTTCCTGGCTGGCCGGCCCGCGATCCGTGTGGTCGAAGCCCTCGACCAACGCGGTGTGTGGACGCGCATCTTGCCCGAGTGGTTGCCAGTGCGGGCCAAGCCGCAACACAACGCGTATCACCGCTTCACCGTCGACCGGCACCTGCTCGAGGCAACCGCGAACGCGTCCGCTCTAGTCGACCGCGTGTCGCGCCCAGACCTGCTCGTGATGGGCGCGCTGATGCACGACCTCGGCAAGGGTCTGCCCGGCGATCACACCGAGGTCGGCATGACGCTGGTGGCGACGCTCGCCGAGCGCATGGGCTTTTCTTCCGACGATGCCGCCACGCTTGTCGCGATGGTCGAGCACCACCTGCTGTTACCCGACGTCGCCACCCGCCGCGATCTCGACGACCCGTCCACGATCGAACGCGTGGCCCGCCAGGTGCAGACCACGGAGCGCCTCGAGTTGCTCGCCGCGCTCACCGAAGCGGACTCCATCGCAACCGGCCCATCGGCCTGGAGCCCGTGGAAGGCCCACCTGCTCGCCCAACTGGTGGACCGGGTGGGCCAGGTGCTGGCCGGCGGGGAGATGAGCGTGATCACGGCGCGATCGTTCCCAGCCCGCGAGCAACTCGACGCCTTGAGGGATTCCGGTCGGCTCATTACCGGTGTGGACGACCTGCTGACGATCATGACCGACGACCGCCCCGGCCTGTTCGCCCGGGTCACCGGCGTGCTCGCCATGCACGGCCTCGACGTGCTCACCGCCGGAGTGCATTCAACCGAGGACGGCCGCGCCCTCGAAGAGTTCCGGGTAAACGATCCGTTCCGCGAGGAAACGCCGTGGGCCCGCGTCACGGCCGACATCGAACGGGCCCTAGACGGCCGGCTTGCGGTGCATGCCCGCGTAGCGGAACGGGCCCGCACCTACGGCAAGCCGTCGCCCTACCTGGCCGGGTCGCGCAAGAGCGCGGTCACCATCGACAACAACGCCTCGGCCGACGCCACCGTGATCGACGTCGAAACGCCAGACCGCATCGGTGTGCTTTACGCCATCGCCCGCGCGCTGGCCGAGATGGATCTCGACGTGCGCTCGGCCAAGGTGCAAACCCTCGGCCTGCGCGTGGTCGACGCGTTTTACGTGCGCAACCAGGCCGGCCAAAAGATCGAAGACCCGAATATGCTCGAAGAAATCGAGCGGGCGATCTTGTACAACCTCACGGGCTAGCGCCGCCTCGGTACATTAAGGGCCAGCATGCGCAAACTCCTCGCCTCCGTCGTCGTTCTGGCTTCGCTCAGCCTGGCTCCGTCAGCGTGGGCCGCCAATGTGATTGTGCCGCCCGGAGGCGGGCCGCACGTGCGCATCTTCAATGGTGGCGGCGGTGAGCTGGGTGGGTTCTTCGCGTACGAGCCCACGTTCGGCGGCGGCGTCACGGTCGCGATCGGCGACGTCGTCGGCGACTCGCAGCCCGAGCTCGTCACGGGCGCGGGGCCGAGCGGCGCTCCGGTCGTGAAGGTGTTTTCGCTCGCCGGAGAACAGCTCGCGGCGTGGGACGCATACGTTTCGGGCTTCAGCGGCGGCGTGTCGGTCGCGGTCGCCAATGTTGTGGCCGGAGGCAAAGACGAGATCGTCACCGGGCCCGGCTTCGGCGGTGGGCCCGACGTCCGCGTCTTCGACTCCAACGGCGGCCTGCTGCGCGAGTGGATGGCCTATGACCCCGGCTTTACCGGCGGCATCCGTGTGGCCGCCGGTTCGGCCGACAACGAGAACACCCCGCGGGTTGTGACTGCGCCGTTGTTCGGTGGCGGGCCCCATGTGCGGGTCTTCGACAGCAACGGCGGCGTTGTGGGCGAGTGGATGGCGTACGCGCCGGGCTTCACCGGCGGCGTGAACGTGGCCGCCGGGTTCGGTCGTGTCGTCACCGCTCCGGCGAGCAACGGCGGGCCGCACGTTCGGGTGTTCGGCCAGGGCGGGGCGCTCGCGGCCGAGTGGATGGCCTACGACCCGGCGTTCAACGGTGGCGTTCAGGTTGCCGTAGGCCAGGTCGGCGGCGCCCAGTCCATCGTCACCGCGGCCGGGCCCGGTGGTGGACCGCACGTCAAGGTCGACAACTTGAGCGGGCAAGAGCGCTCGGGCTTCTTCGCCTACGACCCGGGTTACTCCGGTGGCGTAAACGTTGCCGCCGGCAACGGCCACGTCGTCACCGGTGCCGGAGTGGCGCGCATCGTCGAAGTGCTGCAGCCGGGCGACGTCGGCAGCGGCGTCGCGGGGTTGCAGCAGCGGTTGCTCGGTATGGGCTTTTGGCTGCCCGGCGTGAACGCCAGCTTCGATTCCAACACCACGCAGGCCGTCTATGCGTTCCAGAAGGCGAACGGCTTGCCCCGCGACGGCAGGATCGGGCCCGAAGACCAGGCGGCCCTCAACGCCGGCGCGCGGCCCACGGCCGTCAGCACTTCGGGCAACTTGGTCGAGGTCGACAAGCGTCGCCAGTTGCTCATGGTCATTCGCAACGGGGCGGTGCAGTGGGCCTTCAACACGTCGACGGGGTCCGAGACGAACTACACGAGCGACGGCAAGACATATCGGGCCCATACGCCCGAGGGCCGCTTCACGTTCGACCGTCAGATCAACGGCACCCGCGAATCGCACCTCGGCAAGTTGTACCGGCCGAAGTACTTCACCTCAGCGGGTCACGCCATCCACGGCTCGCCCTCGATCCCGCCCTATCCCGCGTCGCACGGCTGCGTGCGGTTGAGCAACGCGGCGATCAACTTCATCTGGGACGCGGGGCTCGCGCCACTGGGTTCGCCGATCTGGGTGCACCCGTAGGCCCGTCGAGACGACGGTTCTCCACAGGGCGAATCGCCCGGCGTTACGCCGAGGGCGACAGCAGGCCGGCGAAGTCGAAGGCCAACTCACGGAAGGCACCAAAGTCGAGGTGCACAGCTTCGGCCGCCGCGTCGGTGACCGGGTTCTGGCTGCATGCAGTCGCGGCGGACGCGGCCGAGCCGACGAGGAGTGCCGCGACGTCGGCGGGCTTGCCGGTGACCGCCGTCAGGTCTTGACGAAGGCGATCGTGGCTCGACGCGATCGTTCCACACAGGCGGGCGATGTCGGCTGCGTTGCGGGCGTCGCCGGTGAACGACAGCTTGTAGTCGAGCGCCGCGAACAGATCGCCGAAGTCAAACACGCGCTCGGCCAACTGGGTGTCGACGGCCTTTGACGAGGACGGCTTCACCGCCGCGATCGGCACCGCGTTCGCCTTGGCCTTCACCACTGGGTTGCCCGACTGGTTGCCGCCGCCGCATGCGCCCAACCCGAGCGTCAGCACCGCCACCACCATCGCCGTTTTCCGCACAACCACTGAACCCGTCTCCTGTCACAAAGCTGGGCGGTGGCTACCCACACGGCGACCGAAACAGACACGGCGTGTGAGGTTCGTTCGCGTCTGGCCGGGGTACATCTGTTTCACACATCCCCAAGGAGGAACAACAGATGGGTATCGGAACCAGCATTGTGCTCTTCGCAATCGGAGCGATCCTTCGCTTCGCCGTAACGGTCAGCAACCCGGACGGGTTTGACATTCACATGATCGGCAACATCCTCATGATCGTCGGCATCGTCGGCGCCCTGCTCTCGCTCGCCTTCTGGAGTTCATGGGGCGGCTTCGGTGGCAGTGAGCGACGCGATCGCGACGTCATCGTCGAGCGGTAACTAACTAACGCAATATCAAAAGAGCCCGCCCTGACACTGTCAGGGCGGGCTCTTTTTGATTGGGTTAGTGGAGTTGGCTACGCCGGCGCGGGCGGGCCCAGGTAACAGAAGTTGTTGAGGGCGACGTTGCCGACGATCACGCCGTAGCAGGGGCCGTCGGTGTCGATCTCGATGGGTGAGCAGTTGGTGAAGCACTGGGGTGGCGGCGCCATCGCGGTAGCGGCTGTGACGCCGCCACCGATCAGCGAGATGATCCCCAGGACCACAACTGCCATACGCGTGCGCATGGTCGTGTCACCATTTTGTCAGCGGACGACCGATTAATCGAGAACGGGCGCGTTACGCCTGTGTGACGTGGGGCACATCCCGGCGATCTCGATGCGACTAATCTCCTGTCTGTCTCCGGCCTCCCGCCTGAGCATTTTCCGGAGGTACAGATAGATGAGAACCCGACGATGGCTCCTGATCCTGGCAGCTTTCGCGGCCACGCTGCTTGGCCCAACCC